>NZ_JBVVAJ010000044.1:0-37337 GCF_055792805.1 Microvirga sp. HS2 | reverse complement strand
CAGGCGAAGAGCGGCATCTTGTGCAGCGTCATGCCCGGAGCGCGCATGTTGAGGATCGTGGTGATGAAGTTGATCGCGCCCAGGATCGAGGATGCGCCGGCGAGGTGCAGGGCCAGGATGCCGAAGTCGAACGCCGGGCCGGGATGGCCCATGGTCGAGAGCGGCGGATAAGCGGTCCAGCCGCCGCCGAAGCCGAGCGAGCCCGGAGCACCCTCCGAAAACAGGGACAGGATCATCAGGCAGAAGGCGGCAACGATGAGCCAGAAGGAGATGTTGTTCATCCGCGGGAAGGCCATGTCGGGCGCGCCGATCATGAGCGGCACGAACCAGTTGCCGAAGCCGCCGATGAGCGTGGGCATGATGACGAAGAACACCATGATGAGGCCGTGGCCGGTCACGAAGACGTTGAACGCCTGCGGATTGGAGAAGAACTGCAGGCCGGGCTCCTGGAGTTCCAGGCGCATGGCAATCGACAGAAGGCCGCCGACGATGCCCGCCGTGAAGCCGAAGATGAGGTAGAGGGTGCCGATGTCCTTGTGGTTCGTGGAGTAGAACCAGCGCCGCCAGAACGTCGGATAGTCGCCGTGGTCAGGGGAACCGGCATGCGCCGTATGAGCCATGATGAAGCTCCTGACGCCCCCGAAGCCGCATGTGAGATGCTTCGCCCCTCAGTCTTGCTGCAAGGGCGCCTCTTCGTTTTGTTTCTACCGACAGGATCGGCAGATTGCCCAGGTTATGACAGCGGAGCGAGAAGGCAACTCAGAAAAACTGCGTAGGCATGTCTCGAAAGGGGAATGCCCGACCGGCCATGAGCCTCAGGAACCCTATCCTATCTGGGCCTACCCGTTCCGACGAGCACTCGGTCCGTCGACCGTCCAGACCCAATTCAAGGTGCGCGAGACACTCTGCTGAAATTGCCCGAGCCCCCGTTAAGCATTCGGGATGCCTTGCTGGCGCTGGCGAAATAAAACCGCAGTTTCAAGAGAGACTGGTTGCCAGCCGGATAAATGCTACGCCGGGGTGACGAGCGGACAATGGAGCTGAAGGACCCGCATCACGAGCCCATTCGCCTCCCCGACCGGCGGGTCGCCCGGCGGGCGATCCGCAAGCCGACGCCAATCCGGATCACCATCACCACGTGGCGGCTGATCCTGCTCGCCTTGGTGGGCATTCTGGTCCTGATCCTGTGGACGGTGCCCATCGTGCCGGCGGTGGCGCTCGCCGGCTTCGGCGTAGCCCTGGTGCTGTCCTTCCCAGTTCACCTGTTGGCGCAGATCGTCCCGCGCGGCCTTGCCATCCTTCTATCATTCCTGATCCTGCTGGCCGTGCTGCTCCTGGTGGCTTACATCCTTCTGCCCCTGATCGTGTCCCAGGCGGGTGCCCTCGTCACCGCCTTGCCGGATCTCGTGCAGAACCTGGAGCAGTATCTGGTCCGGGCGCTGTGGATCCTGGCTTCCCGGGATCTTCTGCCGGATACACCGGAGGCTGTGGCGGCCCGTCTGACCGGGGACCTCCGGAACAGCCTCGGGGTGATCAGCAACAATGTGCTCGGCCACACGCTGGGCATTCTCTTCGGCACCTTCAGCTGGGCGCTCACCCTGTTCGCCATAGTCTTCGTGGCCGCCTCGCTGTTGGCGAATGTGCGCTCGTTCAAGGCGGCGTATCTCACCAGCGTGCCAGGGCACTACCGGCATGACGCCCTGGCGTTCTGGGATGCGCTCGGCCATGCCTTGTCGCGCTATCTCGGCGGACTGGGGCTGGTGCTGGCGATCCAAGGCATCCTCTCGGCAATCGGGCTTTTCCTGCTTGGCGTACCCTACGCACTCGCGCTCGGCGCCTGGGTTTCGATCACGGCGGTCGTCCCTTATTTGGGCGCTTGGCTTGGAGCTGTCCCGGCCCTGCTGGTTGCGTTCTCGCTCTCGTCCACCACGGCAGTGCTCACGGCCATTCTGTTCCTGGCCATCCAACAGCTGGAGGGCAATGTGCTGACGCCCCGCATTCAGGCCCAGACCATCAAGGTGCCGGCAGTCCTGGTGTTTCTCGGCGTCTTGGCCGGCGGATCGTTAGCCGGGATCACGGGCGTGCTACTTGCCGTGCCCACCCTCGCCACGCTCCGGGTGATCTTCGACTTCTTTCGGGTTCGGCTTCGAACCGAATAGGTACCGAACGGGTGGGTAATGGTGCGCTTGAGCTCCTCGATACGACGATGCTGCGTTCGAGCAGCATCTCCTCGACAAAGCGTGGGCTCTAAGGAAACTTGAAGTACAACCAGACCGCATGGATATGAGCTGAATCCGAAACCAGTGGCGCTCATAGCTCACAGGCTTATTCATGCCGCAGATTTTAAAACACGAGCCTCTGACCAAAAGTTACCGCGACATCACCTACAGGCGAGCACAATAACGTCAGCGCCTGCGGTGAGAATACCGCAGAGGAGCTGATAGACCGCTTCGACCACGGCACCGGCGCCTCCCTCAGAATAGAGCCGCAGCATGAGGCGCGGGCGTCATGAAACCATCACGAAACCATCATCCAACCTTTGCACATTCCCAGTATCGCCTGACTCATCGCAACTGGGCGGCGTCGTTTCAAACCGACAGACGTACGGCGAACACGTGCTTTACCGCTTAGCCAAGGGGGATTGAATGTTGAAGATGAACCGCCGTCAGGCGCTTGGAATTCTCGGTGCAACCGGTAGCACCCTGATCCTGCCTCGCTTTGCCATTGGGCAGAGCGCACGTCCTTCAATCACCATTGCAGTGCAGAAGATCACCATCAACGGCACCCTCGACGTCTGGTACGAACAGTCCAACGTCGGTGAACGCGTGTTCTTCCCAAATCTCTGGGAGGGATTAATCCTGCGGAACTGGATGGGTAATCAGGGCCCGGTTCCTGGGCTTGCCACAGAATGGAAGCGTATCGACGACAAGACCGTCGAGCTCAAGTTGCGCCAGGGCGTCAGGTTCCACAACGGCGACGAGATGACGGCCGATGACGTGGTGTTTTCCCTCTCCGCGGAGCGGATGTTCGCGGACACGCAGCCCGACGGCGGCAAGACCATTTATGAGGACAACTACAAGCCGAAGACCGATAAGGAGCTTCCCGCCTCCGTTCCCGGTGTTGCCCGCCGCATATGGCCTGCTCTGCGCGGCGTCGAAGCCGTCGATAAGTACACGGTTCGGTTCCACAATGCATCACCCGACGTGACGCTCGAAGGTCGCCTGTTCGCCTTCGGCAGCCAGATCGCCAGCCGCCGCGCGTGGAACGATGCCAAGTCCTATACCGAATGGGCGCGCAAACCTATTACCACCGGTCCCTACAAAGTCGTCGAGTACAAGCCCGACGTTTCGCTCGTGCTGGAAGCGCATGACGATTACTGGGGCGGCCGTCCGCCGCTGCAGCAGATTCGCTTCGTCGAAGTTCCGGAAGTGTCCTCGCGCGTCAATGGCCTGCTCTCGGGTGAGTACGATTTCGCCTGTGACCTTCCGCCAGATCAAGTCGGAGCTGTGGAGAAAGCCAAGGGTTTCGAAGTGCAGGGCTCTCCTATCCTGAACCACCGCATCTCGACCTTTAACAAGTACCATCCCGTCCTGGAAAATCCGCTGGTCCGTCGCGCCATGACCCACGCGGTCGACCGTCAGGCGATCGTCGAAGCGCTATGGGCCGGAAAGACCAATATACCGAAGGGACTTCAGTTCGAGTTCTACGGCGACATGTTCATCAATGGCTGGGACGTGCCGGCCCATGATCCGAAGCTCGCACAGACTCTACTGAAAGAAGCCGGCTACAAGGGCGATCCTATTCCCTTCCGTGTGCTGAACAACTACTACACCAACCAGGTTCCTAATGCGCAGATCATGGTTGAGATGTGGAAGCAGGTTGGCCTGAACGTTGAAATTCAGATGAAGGAAAACTGGGCACAGATCCACGATGCGTCTGCGCCGCGTGGCGTGCGTGACTGGTCGGCCGGCGCGGCCTTCAATGATCCTGTCGCAACCATCGTTAATCAGTTCGGACCGAACGGCGAGGTTCAGCAGAAGAAGGACTGGACCAACGAAGAGGCCAATAAGATGGCTGAAATCATCCAGAAATCGACGGATCGTGCAGCTCGTAAGAAGGCCTTCGCCCGTATGCTGGAGATCTGCGAGCGCGAGGATCCTGCCTATCAGATCATCCATCAGAACGCGGTGTTCACGGGCGTGAAATCGTCCCTCAGGTGGAAGGCTGCTCCGGCCTTCGCAATGGATTTCCGCCATGGGAACTGGTCCCACTGAGTTGACTGACCTCTGCCGGGGCCAAGTTCACGTCGCTTTGCTGTGTGAATCCTGAGCCGCATCGGGTCATGCGGCTCATCAACAGGAAGTCTGCCATGTCCTTCATCGAGATTCGTGACTTACGCGTCGCCTTTGATGGCACTCAAGTCCTCCACGGCATCGATCTTGATGTCGCAAAGGGAGAAGCTGTCGGACTGGTCGGAGAATCCGGATGCGGAAAATCCGTGACCTGGCTCGCGACCCTCGGATTGCTGCCGGGCAAAGCCCACGTGACCGGCTCGGTGAAGATTGATGGGCAGGAGCTTTGCGCATCCCCCCGCTCGACGCTGGAGGCCGTTCGAGGAGGGCGCATCGCCATGATCTTTCAGGATCCTTCCTCTTCGTTGAATCCTGTCGTCCGCGTGGGACGCCAGATCGCCGAGGCGCTGCGCATTCACCGCAAGCTTGAGGGGGGCGCCGTTCGCAGCGAAGCGATCCGCTTAATGGATATGGTGGGCATTCCCGATGCTCAAGGCCGGTTCGATACCTTTCCGCATGAATTCTCAGGCGGACAGTGTCAGCGCCTGATGATTGCCATGGCGCTCGCGGGCGAGCCGGACCTGTTGATTGCCGACGAGCCGACGACCGCGTTGGACGCCACCATTCAGGCGCAGATTCTTGACCTCTTAAGCACTGTCAGGGCCGAAACCGGGATGGCCATGGTGTTCATCTCCCATGACCTCGGTGCCGTCAGTCAGGTTTGCGAGCGAATCTGCGTCATGTATGCCGGCCGCATCGTCGAGGAGGGACCCATCGAAGCCCTCTTCGACAATCCGCGCCATCCCTATACGCGTGGGTTGTTCGATGCCATTCCCAGGCTTGATGGCGGCCGCGAAAGGCTCATCCCGATCCAGGGCACCGTACCGGATCCGAAGTGTTTGCCTCAGGGTTGTGCCTTCTCGCCCCGCTGCCCTCGGGTCACCGATTCCTGTCGAAACAATCTGCCCATGCCTCAATCTCAACGAGATGACCGCCAGCTGGCCTGTTTCCATCCGGTGCCCGAGAAAGGCCAGTGCCTCCAGGTGCTCCATCTCCGTGAGAGCTTCGCGGCATGACCGCACTTTTGCAAGCGGAGAATCTCGTACGGGTCTATGAGACCCAGCGTGGACTTTGGGCGAGATCGACGCCCGTGCGCGCCGTCGACGGCATCAGCCTGATGGTTTCGGCAGGCGAAACGCTAGGAATCGTTGGAGAAAGCGGCTCGGGGAAATCCACTCTCGGCCGAATGCTCCTGGGAATTGATCCTACGACCGACGGTCATATTTTGTTCGATGGAAAGCCTTTGCCTGCCCTGGGAACGCCCGCATGGCGCAGGCTTCGCGCGCAAATGCAATTGGTGTTTCAAGACCCGTTGGCTGCTCTCGACCGTCGCTTGCCTATCGCCGAGCAGATTGGTGAGCCTCTGGTGATTCATGGCCTTGCAGCCAAAGCCGAAATGAAGGAGCGTATTTCGGAGCTGATGGCTGCTGTTGGCCTCCGGCGAGATCAGGCAGCGCGCTATCCTCATGAGCTTTCAGGCGGCCAGCGCCAACGCGTCATCATCGCTCGCGCTCTTGCAACTAAGCCGAAATTACTTGTGTGTGACGAGCCGGTCTCAGCTCTCGACGTTTCAATTCAGGCGCAGGTATTGAATCTTCTGCGCGATCTGCAGGAGAAGCACGGCATTGCGATGGTGTTCATCAGCCACGACCTGAAGGTTGTGCGGAACATCGCGGACCGCGTGGCCGTGATGTATCTGGGGCGCATTGTGGAAGAGGCCTCCTCCGATGCGATCTTTGCCGACCCGCTGCATCCCTATACGCGGGCGCTGGTTTCCTCGGTGCCGTCTCCCGGACGGAAACTCGAAAGCCGCATCATCCTGCAGGGCGAGTCGCCCAATCCGGCCAAGCGGCCCACCGGTTGCGCATTTCACCCGCGCTGCCCCATGACACAGCCTTCCTGCCGGAGCATCGTTCCCGCGCTTCGAGCAGTTGAGGGCGAGCGTACTGCAGCCTGCCATCTCCTCAACTCGTCTGCGGTTCCACGTGTGGCGTGAGTTTCGCCTGAGGACCTTGTCTCATGCTTTCCCTCGTTCTCTCCCGATTGTTGCGCGCATCGATAACCGTGCTTCTGGTCATGACCTTTGCCTTTTGCGTACTGCGTCTGTCCGGCGATCCGGCTCAGATCCTGCTCGGGCCCGACGCTCCTCAGGAGGCTATCGATGCTTTTCGAGAGCGTTGGGGATTGAATGATCCCATCATCGTGCAGTATTGGGCCTATCTGAGATCGCTCTTGTCGCTCGATTTCGGTGTCTCGATGCGTGACAAGTCGCCTGCGTTGCAACTCGTTCTGGACCGCATCCCGACAACTCTGCAGCTGACGATTCCAGCCCTGATCCTGAAGATCGGCATCGGCATTCCAACCGGGGTTTATGCAGCGCTTCACAGACAAAGCATTGCCGATCGTGGCGTGATTATACTGGCCGTATTCGGCTTCACCATGCCGTCCTTCGTCATCGGATTGCTGCTCGTTCTGATCTTCTCAGTGACGCTCGGCTGGCTGCCCTCCGGCGGACAGGACAGCTGGGCTCACGGAATCCTGCCGATCTTGACCATGAGCATCGGCGGCATCGGCATTCTGGCGCGGTTCACCCGGTCCGCCATGATCGAGGTTCTGGGCCAACCCTATATCCGGACCGCTTCCGCCAAAGGCGTCAACTGGCGGGATGTGGTTTGGAAACATGCCCTTCCCAACGCGTCAGTGCCGATCATCACCATCATCGGCTTTATGATCGGGTCGTTAATCGCAGGGGCGGTGCTCGTCGAGACGATCTTTGCGTGGCCCGGCGTTGGACGATTGCTGGTCGTATCGGTCTCCAACCGGGACCTCGCCGTCGTGCAATGCCTTCTTCTTCTGATTGCCGGAACGATGGTCCTAGCGAACCTCGCAGTGGATATTCTTTATGGCTGGCTGGATCCTCGCCTGCGCGGCAAATCGGGCGCACATTAAGGAGATGCGACCATGACCGACTTCGTCGCAGATGTTCCAAAGAGTGCCGTCGGCCCAGGATTGCTGCGCCGCATTCGCAGCAAAATTCCGTTTCTGGTTATCTGCGGCCTTCTCTGGCTCGCTCTGATGGTTCTCATAGCGCTCTTCGCCGACTGGCTCCGACCTTACCCCATCACGAAGATGGATCTCTCCGCCCGCCTCGCCGCTCCAGGGACGCCGGGGCATTGGCTCGGAACGGATGAACTCGGGCGGGATGTTCTCTCCCGTCTGCTGCAATCTATTCGGGTTTCGCTCATTATTGCCTTTGGGGCTACGCTGTTGTCAGCTGTGTTCGGCACGGCTTTGGGCTTCTTGGCCTCGCGCTTCCGCGGAATGGTAGAGAATGTCGTTCTGACATTGGCGGATTTTCAGGCAGCCCTGCCATTCATGATTTTATCCCTTTCCGTGTTGGCCTTCTTCGGATCGTCGATGACGCTCCTGGTCTGCCTGATGGGCTTTTATGGATGGGAACGTTATGCCCGCATCGCGCGTGGCCTTGCGATCTCGGCAGGTGCCCAAGGTTATGCCGCAGCAGTCGTTCAACTCGGCGCCACGCCAGCACGGGTTTATCTCAAGCACATCCTGCCGAACGTGGCTTCGACCCTGATCGTCTCGACGACCCTGACCTTTCCAGAGATCATCCTCATGGAGAGCGGCCTTTCCTTCCTGGGCCTCGGTGTTCAACCGCCGGAGACATCACTGGGCAATATGGTCGGCTTCGGGCGCGAGTATCTCACGCGGGCGCCATGGATCATGCTGGCCCCGGCATTCGTCATCATGGTCACAACGCTTTCGATTTCCCTGGCAGGGGATTGGCTGCGCGACAAGCTCGATCCAACTGTACGCTGAACTCCCTTGGGCGACAATCGAGCTCTTCAGAAGGAATCCTGAACGATGACAATGATTATCGGCCATCGTGGTGCACGGAATATATGGGCGGAGAACTCTCTCAGCGGTTTCCGCAACGTCTTGGAACTCGGCGTGAAGGCAGTAGAACTGGATCTGCATCTCAGTGATGTAGGCGAAATCATGGTCATTCATGACGCCACGCTGGACCGGACGACCGATCGGAGCGGCCCTGTCAGGACCTTGGGCTCCGATGAGCGCCGGACGGTACGCCTCAGAGGCCCTGAAGGTCTGACCGAAGATCATGTTCCATCTCTTGAAGAAGTGCTTGAGACTCTTACCGACCACGACGTGCAACTGCACGTCGAAATCAAGCACGACGAGAATGGGCAACCTTACCCCGGCCTTGCCAGGATGGCTGCGGACATGCTCCGCCGCTACGATCTTGCGGATCGCGCTTGGTTGACCTGTTTCGATATGACGGTTCTGGAAACCTGCCGCCAGGAGGCTCCCGAGATCAGGCGGCTCGTGTCAGTCAATTCTAATTGGGTCGCCAGGGCAGGCGGGATGGAGGCCTTCTTGGCTAAGGCGAAGCAACTGGTCGACATTATCGCCGTTCATCACGCGTTGCTGGCGGCTGAATGGAGCCGGATCATTGCCATCCATCCCAAGGAGAAACTGTGCGTCTGGACTATTAATGACGAGCAGCAAATGCAGCATTGGCTTGGCAAAGGCCTCGGCTATCTGACGACGGATAGCCCTGATCTGGCTCTCAGATTGCAGACTGCCTTGGCGGAGCCCATACTAAGTGACACAGGCGTGATCACGAGCATCCGTCCGGGCTCGGGAACAAACGCTGCCGAACCCCACTGAGTCTCATCGACCGGGCCCGGCCTCGCAGCTGCCGCCTACCACAATGCGCCACGGCAGCAATGAGCGTGCGGTAGGCGTCAGTCGTGACACCTCATTCTGCCGCCACGTCCTCTGCTCCATTTCTGAGACGACTTGCCTGCTCCAGGTCTCGGATCGCGCGAGGTCGGCACAGTGTGTCTCGTACGCCGCCAAGTTGGGAAAAGCGGAGAGCCAGACGAAGACGTTTTCCCCTTCACGGACAGGGAGGCGGGGGAAAGTATTCGGACTACGCTCGGTTACCAGGGTGGCCAGAACTTTGGCCGAGGCCTGCTCGAGATGGGGCCTGACCTGCGCTTCGAAGAATCGGGCGAACTCGTCCTCCGTGCGCGGTGCGAGATAACAAACCGTCGCAACCACAAGCCCGCGCGCCATGTCGATTGCGCCAGGCGCAGGACGCAGAACATGCAGAGGGGCAAAGCCGGCGCCGGGGGACGCGGGACGAAGGAGCAGGACGTTATCCGAATTGATCATCGTGCCGTTCGCCTGGTCCCGGTGGGCGTCCCAGATCGGACCGGTGTAGAACGCGTTCAGCGCCGCTGCGCGTGAGGGCATGTCGCGAAAGCCTCTCAGCCACACGAAGGTATTAGGATCGTCGAGGTCGCGAAACTGACCGATCACGCTCATGCCCTGTGCTTCCTGCGCCTCAATGAACTCGCGGTCGAACAGGTCGATCAGCATCTCCCGGGCTCCGGGGCGCAGACGATACCGCCGCAATTCGACGATTGCGCTGGGCGCAGCCCCGATCTCCTGCGGAACGGAGTTGCTCTCCTGGGCGAGGCTCGTGGATGACGTCATGTATATTCCCGATCAAACCGGATGATTGTCCTGTTTTGAATTACAGGACGGTTGTCCGGTTTTGTCAAGCTGCTATGATTGGCGGCAAGGAGAACCCTATGGCGGAACGAGCTGTCTCATCGCATCGTCGGACGAACGATCCAGAAGGTCTGCGGCAGCGTCTCGTGGATGCAGCCTATGCAGCC
Source organism: Microvirga sp. HS2 (assembly GCF_055792805.1). Classification (NCBI taxonomy): domain Bacteria; kingdom Pseudomonadati; phylum Pseudomonadota; class Alphaproteobacteria; order Hyphomicrobiales; family Methylobacteriaceae; genus Microvirga; species Microvirga sp. HS2. The sequence continues at coordinate 27,259 of NZ_JBVVAJ010000044.1, read as the reverse complement.
TTTTCGACCCGCGGCTACCATTCCACTGCCCTGCATGACCTCAGGCGCGAGACAGGAGCCACGGGCGGAGCCCTTTCGCATCACTTCCCGTCCAAGAAGGCGCTTGGGCTTGCGGTGATCCAGGACCGTGTGGCGGACGCCGTCGAGGAGACCTGGATCGGGCCGGTTGCATGTGCCCCTACCGCAGTGGAGGGCATCCAGGCGGTATTCGCCGGCATCGCGGCGGAACTGGAGCGGAATCGAGCGGTGTCTGGCTGTCCGCTGAACAATCTCGCGCTGGAACTGTCCCGCCAGGACGAAGACTTCCAGGTCGCGGTTGATGCGATCTTTCTGCGCTGGCGCAGCGCCATCGCGGACAAGTTCCGGGCAGACATGCGGGCGGGCGCCGTTCGGGACCTTGACCCTGAGGCAGTGGCGACGCTGGTTGTCGCAGCCTATTCCGGCGCGATGGCGATGGCGAAAGCCTGCCAGTGCGCGGATCCTCTCAAGATCTGTGCCGATCAGTTAATATCGATGATCCGAGAGCAGACATCGCCGTACACCAAGACGCTTCCCCTGGATTGAGCCGCCTCCAGGCGACGGAAGCCATTCTGCGACCTGTCTCCGGAGCTATGGGGTTGCGCGGCAGGAAGCAGCGGATGCAGTCCGGCCCTCCGACGGTCATGCGGGCCCGGCTCGTGAAAGTCCTGTCCTTTTTCGTCTTCTGAAGTCGCGTCTATCGCTCGACCAGCCAGTACAGACCGGCACGGGCTCCCACAATGATCGACCCGGCGGCAAGGATCGAACCCAACGAGAGTGTAGAGACCCCTGTGATCCCTTGGCCAATCGTGCAGCCGAGAGCTGCAACGCCTCCACTGCCCATCAGAAAGGATCCCAGGAGATGTCGTTTGATCTCGCGAGCATCGTCCGGTGCTTCCCAATGGAACTCGCCGGCCAGACGCGCGGCCAGAAACGCTCCCGCCAAAACGCCCAGCACGGAGCCGACAGCGAAATCGATCTGCATGCCCGACGCCAGCATCGCATAAACGAGCGTCTCGCCGAGTGGGGCGACGAAGGTGAAGGACTCTACCCGCCGAGGCTCGAAGGGATCATGGCCGACGACCCCGGAAATCCACCAGCCAACAACGACCAGAGCACCAATCATGGCTCCTGCCCCGATCAATCGGTGGGACTGGCGGAAGCTACGATCCGCGAAGACAAGCGCGATCAGAGACAAGGCGACAGCTGCTACCAGAATCCCATTGCTCAATCCGGAAAGACCGATAAGGCTGCCGATGGTTTGCGAACGTCTCGGCGAAAGATCGAGGGCAAGCGGCTCGAGCAACTGGATCCTGACAAGACCTGTCAGCCCCCGCATCGCCATGTAGGACGAGATCGCGATGACCAGGAAGGCCATCAGGGCCTTCATATCGCCGCCACCCAGTCTCAGAAGGGTGCCGAATCCGCACGTACCGACGAGAGCCATGCCGACGCCGAACATAAGGCCACCGACAATCGCACCGGCCCATTCGAGGCGCGGACTGACATAGATTGCCCTCGAGAGATCGAAGATCGTGAAGGAGGCCAGCAGGTGGGTTCCGATGATGGCAGCGGCTATCGCGAGCCCCCAGGCGCGAAGCCGTTTTGTGTCTCCGGCGTAAACGGCATCCTCGATCGCGCCGAGAGTGCAGAACCGGCTGCGGCGTGCGATCCAACCAAGCACGAGGCCGGCTGCGAAGGCGAGTCCTGCCCGTATGAGGTGCGGCGCCAGTTCCTCCGTCATCAGGCCATCATGTCTTGCAGAACGTGCGATAGAGGACGCCAACGAGGTCGATCACCTCCGGTCGGGCAAGGGAATAATAGATGTTCTTGCCGTCGCGCCGGGTTTCCACGAGGTTGTCAGCCCGCAAACGAGCCAGCTGCTGGGACACGGCGGGCTGACGCAGGCTCAGGACCTGCTCAAGTTCCGACACAGATTTTTCGCCGTCGATCAACAGGCACAGAATGACGAGGCGAGCCTCGTGGGAAATCGCCTTCAGGAATTCGCTGGCTTCCCGCGCATTGGCGAGAAGAGCATCAATCCCTAGCTGAGTGCCCTTGCCTGCAGTCCTCTCGGCAGTCGAGGCCGTCATGGAGATAACCTTTTGAAGATGCACTGTCAGCCAATCGTCTGCACGATAACTGAACGGAGCGTCAATCAGGATGGTGAAGGAAGGCTGCGGCCGAGCTTTTCCAATAAGCCCCAGAAGAAGTCCTCGCCCGGATAGCCTTCGATGCGTCCGACCTCCCGCCCTTCCTCGATAAGGACGAAGGTGGGGGTAAAATGCACCGCGCGAGCAAGTTTTGCCTCCAACGGCGGGTCCCGGTCAAGATCGACCATTCGAAGCGGAAATTGCCGTCCGAGATCGCTCTTGGGATAAACGGTACCAATCACCCGATCCCAAGTCTGGCAATAAGGGCAGCCTGCCCGGCGGAACATCACGAGCTCGGCCGCCCATGCCGATGGGATGCCGAGGCCGATCGCAATGAAAGCGAAGCTCACCAGAAGAGGAAACGCTCGGGTCACGCCAAGATCTTTCTTATGCTGACATTTCCATATATAACAAAATTCGAATATGATTAAAAGGGGGACTCAATGAGCATGGATGTCGGGCTTCTGGCTGCGTTCGGCGCGGGCATCCTATCATTTCTCTCACCCTGCATTCTGCCCCTGGTGCCGCCCTATCTTTGCTTTCTCGCAGGCACTTCACTCGATGATCTGACCCGGCACGGCACCGCGCCTGCCGTCACAAGCAAAGCCTTCTTTCGCGCCCTCGCCTTTGTGATCGGATTTGCGCTGGTTTTCATCGCGCTCGGCGCCGGGGCCTCAACGTTGGGACAGGTGGTCTCGGAGCATCTAACGCTGCTGTCGCAGATCGCAGGTCTGATCATCATCGTTCTCGGACTGCATATGCTTGGCGTCTTTCGCTGGTTCCTCCTGATGCGGGAGGCCCGCTTCACTGTTTCCAACCGTCCGGCCAGCCTGATTGGCGCCTTTGTGGTCGGGCTTGCCTTCGCCTTCGGATGGACGCCTTGTGTCGGTCCGGTGCTCGCATCCATTCTGATGATCGCAGGTACTGACGATTCCGTCAGCTATGGCGCTAGCCTTCTGGCGGCCTATGCCGCCGGGATCGGTGGCCCGTTCCTCGTCGCTGCCCTCTTCACGGGTCCGTTCCTGCGCTGGCTCTCAGGCTTCAAGCGCCATCTCGGCACGATCGAGAAGGTGATGGGAGGCGCTCTGATTGCGACGGGCTTTCTGATCTTCACCGGAGCCATGCCTGTGATCGGTGGCTGGCTTTTGGAGAATGTGCCTATCCTTGGTCTTATCGGATGAGCTTCTATCCAAACCGGAAGGCCAGGAGGCGGTCGAACGCGCGCTGCTCGATCAGCAGACGATAAAGATAGTCTCCGTCCTGCTTGTCCACGGCGTCGGGCACTAGCTTCAGGCTCGCTGTAAAGCCATCCATGAGCCGCCGGAACTCTGGCTCGGCGCGTACGTCCTGCGGAGCCTCGGCATCGCATTGGGCAAGTGCACGCTCCGTCACGGCAGCCGCCTCGACGATTTGCCGACGTACGCTGGTATCGGAGAGGTCCGGGCGGGCTTTCCGGTGAATGTCGAGAGTTTCGTAAGCGCTGCCCGCCCTCGCGATGCAGTCTGAGAACAGAGGTATTCCAGCATTCTGACGCCACGCATCGAGATTCCTGCTCGACTCCATCATCAGGCCGCCTGCCTGTTCCAGTTCTCCGCCCTCCGCGGCCTTGATGCTCTGCTCGACTTGTGTCCGTGAGCCCGCAAGAGCAGTAGTCAGTGCTGGCTCTGCCCAGGGCTGATCTGTTTCCTGAGATTTTAAGAGATCCCTGAGACGTTCCATCTCGACGAGCGCAAGATCGGCGTTCCCTGCCTGGAGATAGCCGAGAGCCACGCGCCGATGAGTCCGGACCTGCTCCAGGACGGCACGAGCTTCAGATTGATCCAAAGCCCAGACCGGCCCAATGGCAAGGACCCAACCCAACGCAAAACCCGAGAGCCACTGCCCCATCATCCGTCACCTCCCTTGATTGCCGTCCAGCGTAATCGAGCCTACACTTGCAGGAAAGTGAATATCAGGAGGTTCATGATGCTGTCTCGCCGCTCCGTGCTCGCAGGCCTCGCGATGACCGCCCTTGGGGGCCCCTTGCCTCGGCACGCTGCTGCAGAGGCCATCCTGACCGAAGACGGGCTCTATCGGCAGACCTGGTTTCTCGAAAGCTTTCTGGAGTTCGGGCCCGACCTTGATGAGGCTGCCGCAAAGGGCAAGCGCCTCGCAGTCATGTGGGAGCTGAAAGGCTGCCCGTATTGCAAAGAAACTCATCTGGTGAACTTCGCAAAGCCGGAGATCGAGACTTTCGTGAAGGAGCGCTTCGAGATCCTGCAACTTAACATCATCGGCTCGCGCGAAGTCACGGATTTTGACGGTGAGAAGCTCTCTGAGAAGCGAATGGCCGAAAAATACGGGATCCGATTCACCCCCACGTTCCAGTTCCTACCCGAACAATCGGCGGGACTTGCAGATAAGAAGCCGCGCGACCGGGAAGTCGCCCGGGCACAAGGCTATCTGCAACCCGAGGACTTCCTGAAGCTCTTCACGTTCGTGGCCGAAAAAGCCTATGAACGCGGCTCATTGCGGGACTATCTCCGTTCAGCGAATTAGCGAACCACAATCCAGCGATTGACAAAGGCGCCAACTTGGCGAACACTTGCATAAATTCGCATGTGTGAATGACGTGCAGAAAGCCGCGTTAGACGGCACCGAGGAAACGTTAATGAAGTCAGGCATTGCCGCTTTTGCGGCCTTCGTGACCTACGCGGGTATCGCTTTCGCCCAGAACCCGTCGATTCCGGCCTTGGCACCGACGCCAGCCTCACCGCCCGCGCCAGCAATCGCCTCGTACGAGATCGTCGAGGCTGATGGCGTTGCGAGCATTCCCAAGTCTCTCACTGGCAAGCCTGGAGACCCTAAGGAAGGGCTCAAGGTGGTGGCAGGGCGGCGCCTTGGGAACTGCCTTGCCTGTCACCAGATCTCGTCGCTGCAGTCGGAAGAATTCCATGGCGAGATTGGCCCTGCTCTCGATAGCGTCGCCTCCCGCTGGGACGAGGCGAAGTTGAGAATGATCATAGTGAATCCAAAGAAGGTCTTCACGGAAGAGACCGTGATGCCGGCCTTTCACCGTACGGAGGGCTTACACCGTGTCCGTGAGCAGTTCGCAGGCAAGCCCATTCTGACCGCACAGCAGGTCGAGGATGTCGTGGCTTACCTCTGGACCCTGAAATGACAAACGCCCCCGTGCGGAAGATGCACATTTGGCGGGGATAAGGGAGACCAAAGACTATGAACAACGCAATCAGTCGCAGGCAAGCTCTAGGCCTGGGAGCCGGCGCTTTCGCAGCCATGGCCCTGCCCCTGCGCCCGACCACTGCGCTGGCCAAGAATGATGCCGAGGATGTGATCAAAGCCTTCGCCGACGGCAAGACACCGGAGAAGGCGAAGGTGAAGCTGGAGCTTCCCGAAATCGCCGAGAACGGCAATACGGTCCCGGTCACCGTGTCGGTCGAGAGCCCGATGACGAAGGAGTCCTACGTCAAGGACGTTCTCATCGTCGCCGATGGCAATCCCCGTGCCGGCGTGATCACGTTCCACTTCTCTCCGTCCGCCGTTCCTGAAGCCAACACGCGCATCCGCCTGGCAGAAACCCAGAATGTCGTGGCGATCGCCAAGATGAACGACGGTTCGGTCTACATGGCTTCCAAGGAGGTCAAGGTCACGATCGGCGGCTGCGGTGGGTAACCTCGAGACAGCCGCCCCTTCCTTCTCCCTCTAAAGGTTATCGACCATGGCAGAAACAACCCCGAAGCCCCGCATCCGCCTCGATAAGAAAGAGGTGAAGGCCGGCGAAACGATCGAGATCAAGAGCCTGATCTCGCACATCATGGAATCCGGTCAGCGCCGCGACCCGCAGGGTAACCTCATCCCTCGCAAGATCATCAACAAGTTCACCTGCGAACTCGACGGCGAGGTGGTTTTCGGCGCCGATCTCGAATCGGCGGTGTCGGCCAACCCATACTTCCAGTTCAAGATCAAGCCGGCGACGTCCGGAACGCTCAAATTTACCTGGATCGACGACGACGGCACGAAGATCGAGGCCACGGAACAGATCAAGGTGACCTGACGAGCAAAAATGAAGGGCCGCCGCCGAGAAGAGCGGCGTCCTTCCCGAGGAAACGCACAAGGACGATCCATGAAGATGCAATCTGCGACCCGTCCCCTCATCGCCCTGGTCTTCGGGCTCTTTGGCGTCGCAGGCATGGCCTGGGCCCAGAGCACGCTCGAGCACCCGGACTGGCAAGGAAAGGGCATCAAGCCACCAACCTCGGATCACCCGCTGCAGGAAATCATCTCCGGCATCCATTTCCGCACCAAAGAAACCCAGACGATGCAGGAGGACGACTTCAACAATCCGGGCTTCCTCGCCGTCGAGCGCGCGGAAGCGATGTGGTCGAAGCCGGATGGCACAGCGGGCAAATCTTGCGCCAGCTGTCACGAGGATGCTTCCGTCAGCATGAAGGGAGTGGGCGCCGCCATGCCGAAGTGGAATGAAACACTCAAGAGGCCCGTCAATCTCGAGCAGCAGATCAACATGTGCCGCACGGAGCGTATGCAAGCCGAGCCATGGAAGTTCAAGTCTCAGGAGCTGACGGATATGACCGCCTATGTGCGGCACCAATCCCGAGGCATGGCGGTCTCGCCTAAGGTCGATGGGCCCATGACGCCTTGGTTCGAGAAAGGAAAGGATCTGTACTACACCCGTAACGGCCAGCTCGATCTGGCCTGCGCCAGCTGTCACGAAAAGAACCACGGCAAATACCTGAGGGCGGACTTCCTGAGCCAGGGCCAGAGCAACGGCTTTCCTGTCTACCGCTTGCGTGACCAGCGTCTGATCCCGCTCCATGAGCGCATGGAAGGCTGCATCTTCGACGTTCGCGGTGAGCCCTACAAGCCGCTCTCTGACGAGTTCTTGGCTCTCGAGCTCTATCTGGCCTGGCGCGGCATTGGTCTACCCGTCGAAACGCCTGCGGTTCGAAACTGAATCTCAAGAAGCCAATAGGAGGGGTGATGACGTCCAGACGAGAGTTCCTGCAGATCGCAGCCGCCGCGGCAGCCATCATCCCGAGTGGGTGGACGCGGGCTTTTGCGCAGCAGCGCCTGACCCAATCCGACCTGCTGGCGTATGAACCTGTCGGGAACGTGACGCTGGTTCATATCACCGACATTCACGCACAACTCGTCCCTGTTCTCTTTCGCGAGCCCTCGATCAATCTTGGCGTGGGCGACGCGAAGGGGGCTGTGCCTCATGTGACCGGCAAAGCTCTCCTGGATCTCTACGGGATCCCGGTTGGCTCGGATCAAGCCTACGCGCTGACCTCTGAAGATTTTTCTGCTCTCGCGAAGACCTATGGCCGGATGGGCGGGCTCGACCGCATCGCAACCGTCGTGAATGCGATACGTGCTGAGCGCGGCGATCGGGTCGTTCTGCTCGACGGCGGCGACACTTGGCAAAACAGCTACACGTCCATGGTCTCCAAGGGCCAGGACATGGTGGATTGCTTCAAGCTCTTGAAGCCGGACGCCATGGTGGGGCACTGGGAGTTCACGCTCGGCGCAGACCGGGTCAAGGAGATTACCGAGGATCTGGGCTTCCCCTTCCTCGGCCTCAATGTCCGGGATACCGAGTGGGACGAGGCTGCCTTCGAGCCGATGACGATGATCGAGCGTGGCGGCGTCAAGATCGCCGTCCTGGGTCAGGCTTTTCCCTACACGCCTATCGCCAATCCGCGCTGGATGATACCTAATTGGTCATTCGGCATCCGTGAGGATGACGTCCAGGCCAATGTCGACAAGGCTCGCCAGCAAGGCGCGCAGCTCGTCGTGCTTCTTTCCCACAACGGCTTCGATGTCGACCGGAAGCTTGCCTCCCGCGTGAAAGGCATCGACGTCATCCTGACCGGCCATACCCACGACGCTCTCCCCGATGTGCTGAAGGTCGGCAAGACCCTTCTGGTAGCCTCCGGCAGCCACGGCAAATTCGTCTCGCGCCTCGACCTCGATGTTCAAGGGGGCGAGGTGAAGGGATATCGCTACAAGCTGATCCCGATCTTCGCCGATGTCATTGCGCCCGATGCCGAGATGGCCGCGAAGATCAACGAAGTGCGCGCCCCGCACGAGGCGATGCTGCGGGAGGTCATCGGGCGAACCGACACCCTCCTCTACCGGCGCGGCAACTTCAACGGCACGCTCGATGACGTGATCTGCGAGGCGCTTCTGTCCGAACGCGATGCGGAGATCGCGCTGTCGCCAGGCTTCCGATGGGGAACATCCCTGCTGCCTGGGCAGGAGATCACCCGCGAGGACATCTACAACGCCACCTCAATGACCTATCCGGCCGCCTACCGCATGCCGATGACGGGTGCGCGCCTGAAGGAAATCCTTGAGGATGTGGCGGACAACCTGTTCAACCCTGATCCCTATTACCAGCAGGGCGGCGATATGGTCCGGGTCGGCGGCGTCTCCTACACGATCGATGTGACCAAGCCTATCGGCAGCCGGATCAGCGACCTGAAGCTCCTGCGCACGGGTCAGCCGCTCGAGGCGGCCAAGGAGTACACGGTCGCTGGCTGGGCCAGCGTCAATGAAGGCACCGAAGGACCCGCGATCTGGGATGTGGTCATGAACCACATCCAGAAACGTAAAACGGTCGCCCCGCAGGAGGCCACCCATGTTCGGGTCCAAGGCGCGTAGGTTTAACCAACATATGCAAATATTTGCATGTTTTTTGATCACATAAGAACAGACGTCGGACGAGATAGATGGTAGACAAACCAAACGATCCTCGCTTCGCCTCACGCCGGGCCTTTCTTCGTTCCGGCCTCGTCGCGGGCGGAGCCGCCGCGCTCGGCGGGTCTCTCCCCGTACGGGCTGAGACCGCCGGCAATCCTGCAAACCTGCCGCCGAACGTGCCGGACTGGTCGCGTTATCTCGGCGAAGGCGTGGGCGTCCGGGCCTATGGCAAGCCGTCGCAGCATGAGGCGAATGTCATTCGCCGCGACGTCGAATGGCTTACCGCCAGCCGCGAGAGCTCGGTGAGCTTCACGCCGCTGCACGAACTCGACGGACCGATCACCCCGAACGGGCTGTGCTTCGAGCGCCACCACGGCGGCATCGCGGAGGTTAATCCGGCCGATTACCGACTGATCCTGCACGGCCTTGTCGACAAGCCGCTGACCTTCACGCTCGATGATATCAAACGCATGCCGCGGGTTAACCGCGCCTATTTCTGCGAGTGCGCTGCCAACTCCGGCATGGAATGGCGCGGAGCTCAGCTCAACGGCTGCCAGTTCACGCACGGCATGATCCACTCGGTGATGTATACGGGCGTGTCTCTGAAGGTGCTGCTCGAGCAAGCTGGCGTGAAGCCCAACGCCAAGTGGCTTCTCCTGGAAGGCGGCGACGCGGCGGCGATGACCCGCTCGCTGCCTCTTCAGAAAGCTCTGGAAGACACCCTCGTAGCCTACCGCATGAATGGCGAGATGCTGCGCCCGGAGAACGGCTACCCCGTCCGCATGGTGGTGCCCGGCTGGGAAGCCAATATGTGGATCAAGTGGATCCGCCGCATCGAGGTCGGCGATCAGCCCTGGCATCATCGCGAAGAGACGTCGAAATACACGGATTTGCTTGAGGGCGGCAAGGCGCGCCGCTTCACTTACGTGATGGACGCCAAGTCCGTGATCACCAACCCCAGCCCTCAGGCGCCCCTCAACCACAAGCGGGGATTTACCGTTCTCACAGGCCTTGCCTGGTCCGGCCGCGGCAAGGTCCAGCGGGTCGACATCTCGCTGGATGGCGGCCGCAACTGGCAGACCGCCCGTTTGGACGGGCCTGTCTGGGATAAGGCGCTCACCCGTTTCTACTACGAGTTCGATTGGGACGGGCGAGAGCTCCTGCTCCAGTCCCGCGCCATGGATGAGACGGGCTATGTGCAGCCGACGAAGGCTGAACTGCGTCAGGTACGCGGGGTCAACTCGATCTATCACAACAACGGCATTCAGACTTGGCACGTGCGCTCGAGTGGGGAGGTGGAGAATGTCGAGGTTTCGTAGCGTCCTCGTGGCTTCCGGCTTTGCGGCCATTGCGATGACGGCCGTGGGATTCGCCCAGACGAAGCCCGCTTCTCAGGCACCGCGCGACCTCGGGATCGGGCGGGCGGCAACCCCGGAGGAAATCGCTGGCTGGGATATCGACGTGCGCCCTGACGGCGTCGGCCTGCCCGTCGGTAAGGGCACTGTCAAGGACGGGGAAGCTCTCTATGTCGAACGCTGCGCGGCCTGCCATGGGGAATTCGGCGAGAGCGCGGGCCGCTGGCCGATTCTGTCCGGTGGCGAAGGCACGATCTCCGGCCATGATCCGGTTAAGTCCATCGGATCCTACTGGCCCTATGCATCGACGGTGATCGACTACGTCCGCAGAGCTATGCCCTACGGCAATGCCCAGTCGCTTACCAACGACGAGCTTTACGCGGTCACGGCCTATGTCCTTTATCTCAACGACATCATCAAGGAAGAGGACTTTGAGCTGAACGAGAAGAACTTCACCTCGTTGAAGCTGCCGAACGAAGCGAACTTCTTCGACGATGATCGCGAGACCAGCGAAAAAGCCTTCTGGAAGAAGGAGCCCTGCATGTCGAACTGCGCGAACGAACCGGCGAAGGTCGTCGGACGCGCGCGGGCCCTCGATGTGACGCCTGAGGAGGGTAAAGGCCCAAAGGTCGAGTAGAATCATGCGTGACCGGACGACGACAGATCTTATGGGGACAGCCCATGTCTCCTCGATAGCACCGACACGGCGAACCGTGCTCGCAGGGCTCTCGGCAGGCCTCGCGGCCATGACCCTCCCGTTGGCCTCCTTCGCGCGAGCGGCCACGGCTCCTCACCCGATCCAGGTTGGCGACATTGCAGTCACGGTGATCAGCGACGGGCACCTCGAAATGCCTGTCGCCTTCCAGCTTCCACGGACACCGGGCAGCGAGGTCGATGCACTTTTCAAGGCTGGTGGCGTGGAGACACCCCGCCAACTCGCATCGCCAACGAACGTCACTCTGGTGAAGTCCGGCGATGAACTCATCCTTATCGATGCCGGATCCGGATCGACCTTCCAGGCGACCGCAGGCAAGCTCGCAGACAACATGGAGGCGGCAGGCATCGACCGCGAGGCGATCACCAAGGTGGTGCTCACCCATGCCCATGCCGATCACCTCTGGGGTGTGATCGACGACTTGGATGACTCCGAGCGCTTCCCGAATGCGAGCTACGTCATTTCCAAGGACGAGTGGGACTTCTGGACCCATCCCGACGCGCTCTCGCGGATGCCTGACGCCCTTCAGGGAATGGCGCGGGGAACGCAGAGGATTCTCAAGCGGATCGAGGGCAAGATCGAGCGCCGGAACGCCGGCGATACGATTGCGCAAGGATTGACTTATCTCGATACGAGGGGACATACGCCCGGTCACATGGCTATCCTCGTTGAGAGCAATAACGAGCGCCTCCTGATCGGTGGAGATGCCCTCACCCACTCCATCGTGTCGTTTACGAGGCCCGATTGGCCATGGGGCAGCGATTTCGACCAGGAACTCGGCGTGGAAACCCGCCGTCGCCTGCTCGATCAGCTCGCAGGCGAGCGGCTTCCTCTGATCGGGTTCCATCTACCCTGGCCGGGAAGAGGATATGTGGAACGGAACAGCGGCGCATACCGCTTTGTTCCTGCGTAACCAATTTCCCCAAAATCTACTCTGGAGTCTACTATGCGTCTTATGATCGGTTCTGCCCTCTGCCTTCTCGCTCTCGCTGGTTCGGCGCACGCTCAGGATGCCGCTAACGGCGAAAAAGCGTTTGCCCAGTGCCGGGCCTGTCATCAGGTCGGTCCTACGGCGAAGAACGCGGTCGGCCCGCATCTGAATGGCCTGATTGGCCGCAAGGCGGGCACGGTCGAGGGCTACAACTACTCCCCCGCCAACAAGAACTCTGGACTTACCTGGGACGAGGCGACCTTTGCGGAATACATCAAGGATCCAAAGGCTAAGACCCCCGGCACTAAGATGGTCTATGCCGGTCTCAAGGACGAGCGGAAAATCACCGATCTCATCGCCTATCTGAAGCAGTTCGATGCCACGGGTACAAAGATGTGAGGCGACGGATGCATGCAGCCTCTGCCTGCGCCTCCGCTACTATGGGAGGTAAGAAGCTCCAATGACGTTACCACGCAATAAATGGCTGCTGGGAGCGCTCTGGGGAGCTCTGCTGTCCCTTGCAGCCGGCGCTGCACTTGCCACTCACGAGGATGACAAAGTTCATCATCTCGTAATTCAGGTGACAGAGAACGATCCTACCGTCATGAATCTCGCACTTAGCAACGCCGTGAACGTGTCTCAGCACTACACGGAGTCCGGAGATGAAATTGAGATCGAGATTGTCGCCTATGGTCCTGGCCTGACCATGCTGCGCGACGATCTCTCTCCTGTAAAGGCGCGACTGAAATCAATGGCCGAGAGCCTTCCCAATGTAACCTTCACGGCCTGCGGCAACACCATCACGACCATGGAGAAGGCGGAAGGAAAGCCGGTCCCGATCGTGCCGCAGGCGAAAACCGTCAAGACAGGCGTCGCCCGCATCATGGAGCTTCAGGAAGAAGGCTGGAGTTACGTGCGCCCCTGACTGCGCAGGGGTGAGCCACCTCAGCGCTGTCTCGCAGATAATGTTGCTACAATCTGATCGAGGAGATGATTAAGCAACCGGCCCCTGCAGCGGCGCTGCTTCTGCTCATGGGTTCGGGTCAGCCCGGACGCACGCAGGGAGAGACCGTCAGCCATAAAATTCACTCTCCTGACGGTGCTGGAAGTTGGCTTGCACGGCGCTCGAGGCGTTCCGCTCCCGAGGATTGCAGGTTGCCGTAGCGGTCGTTGATCGGTTTGGTCTGCCCAGGCTGGCTTCGCGATCCTCCCGACGAAGTCCTGCTCGGAAGCGAAATAGTGATTGCAGCTGTAGGCTCTTTACTTGGGGCCGTCGGCGTATTGGGTGTCCCTGAAGGCGTAGAGGATGCTGCGTGCCAGTTCCGGTCAGGGCCTCTATCTCCAGGCTCACTGGGCGCTCGGCTGCACAGGCGAGTCTGTCGCGGATCGGAGCGGCATCAGCCCCTTTTTCAATCAGGTCCATTCTCTCGTCGGTTATCGTCATCTCCGGAATCAGGTGTCGCAATCCGAACGCTAACGGAGGGTTGCCGATAACCAACTTATCGGTGCTCCACCTCTCCACCACGTCTTAGAACGCTACCTATGTTCGATAGGGCTTTTCAACTTCAGGCCACCTTCACACCCGAAAGGAAGGCCTCTACCTCATGACTGAGACTCGCGGAGTGCCGTGCGAGTTCTTGTGCCGCCGACAACACTTGGGACGCCGCAGCCCCGGTTTCACCCGCACCCTGTCTTACTTCGGTGATGTTACTCGTTACCATTTCGGTCCCCCGCGCCGCCTCCTGCACGTTGCGGGAGATCTCAGCGGTCGCCGCTCCCTGCTCCTCCATCGCGGCTGCGATCATGGTTGAGATGTGGGACATCTGACTAATGGTACGTCCAATGCTCTGGATTGCGCCAACAGACTCACCTGTTGCTTGCTGGATTGCGGCAATCTGAGCGGAGATCTCGTCGGTCGCTTTGGATGTCTGGTTTGCCAGATCTTTCACCTCAGCAGCCACGACTGCAAACCCCTTACCGGCCTCACCTGCACGGGCTGCCTCAATGGTGGCATTGAGCGCCAGGAGATTGGTCTGTGACGCGATGTTGTTGATGAGCTGAATGACCGTTCCGATCTTTTCTGCCGTCCTGGCGAGCGCCTGTACTGTGACATCTGTACGCCGGGCCTCTTCCACTGCATCGCTGGCGATGCGCGAGGATTCGCCAACCTGAGAAGCCATCTCACGGATCGAAATCGAAAGCTCCTCGGTGGCGGCCGCGACCGTCTGAACGTTAGCTGAGGTTTGCTGAGCAGCGGAGGCTACACCCACAGACTGGTGAGTAGTTTGATCGGCAATGTGGGCCATAGACTGCGCAGTGGCTTCCATTTCTGTTGCGGCCGAAGACAAACCCTGAGTTCGAGTCGAGACATTCCGCTCAAATTGCTTCGTTAACTGATCGAGGACCTGAGCACGCCGCATCTTAGCATCGGCTTCCAAGGCCGCGGCTTCATCTGCCTGACGCTTGGCAATGAGAGCGTCCTTAAATACCTGAATTGCGCGTACCATTGCTAGGAGCTCATCGATGCGGGAGGTTGTTTGAACCTCGACGTCAGTCCGGCCAGCTGTGAGTTCCGTCATAGCATCGGTTGCTATCCGCAGCGGTTGACCAATGTCACGTTGCAGCCACCATGCAATGGCAAGGCCAAGACCAAGCATCAAGGCTGAAACGGTGCCGAAAACCTTCATTGCGGAGGACCAAATTGCATCAAGGTCAGTCCGATCTACAGCGATGGCAATGACACCAATCGTATTTCCAGCAAAATCCTTCAAAGGCTCGATAGCTAGTGCCGATGCCTTTTCATCAACTACGACACTAGGCACCACCTTGCGGCTCGTCAGCGATGCCTGGATTTCCTCAGGCGAGAATTTATAACTTTCGGGGAATGTCGTGGCATGTTGCGTGAGCCCATCTTTCTGCTTCAGAAAGATTGCAAGGCGTCCGCCGGTTTGATCAAGATGCTGCCTGGCGAAATCTTGTCCAAAGGTCAGTCCAAACTCGACAGATCCGACATGCTTGCCATTGTGTGACAGAGGCGAGATTCCACGGATGCCAACGCCGGCAACGCCTGATTCAAGACCCATGATGGGCTTAAGGTGGCGGTTTGCCTCCACCACGGTATGCCTGAAGCCTGAAAGGTCATCTCCGAATTTTGCCGGAGAGTGGACGCGCAGAAACGAAGTAGCAGGAGGCGTGTGAAATTGAAACTGCTCAACACCATCCGCCTTCATAGACGAAAAGGTCGAACCGACGATTGCTTGAACCTGCGAACGATCGCCAGCGGCAAAAGCTTCGACTACATTTGGCATTGAAGCAACAAAACGTGCCAGCGACATGGCGCGCGCGGACTCGTCGTGAATTCTTGCAGCGATCTGGCTTGTTTCAGCCGTCAAGCGTTTCTCAAGACTTTCACTGATGAGTTGGCCTGCGAACCACCAACTGGCGGCAAAACATGCTGCCGCTGCAATCGCGAGCCCCGAACAAATGGTTGCCGTAAGACGTGTTTGGAGGCGCATGGTCCGACTCAGCAAGGTTTATTTCTAGAAACAATTCTCTCGATTTTTTACTTTAACTGCACAATGCTTGCGCGAAACTGGCGGGGCATTCAGGATGAAGGTCCGCTAAGCATTTTTGCTGAGGATCATTCGATCATGAGCAAATTGGTATGTTGCATTGCCGCGCAATGCTCTAACAAGTCCTTGTGTTCCCGCACGGTTGGCTTCACACTCAGAACGCTGCCCCCACCGCCCTCAGTCCTCACCATGGGTAAGCGCCGACGGGACATTCATGCGTGCAATCGTTCGGGAGTTCGCATCTGTCGAGATATCGCGTCGAGGACCATAGTGGCCGACGCCGGGATTTAGGCTCCGCCGTCCTCAATCACCAAGCATCCCGGATATAACCTTAAGTCCGATATAGCATTCACGCGCGATTGCCATACGCTCCCGCCATGCTGAAGGGGTCTTGCGCTTGCGGGCAGGTCCGCTACGAATTCGAGGTGATCCCTTCCGACCGGTCACCTGCTGCCATTGCTGGCGCTGCCGAAAGCAGTCGGAATCGAGCTTCCGCACGACGGACACTCACTTCATAACCTCCAATAAAGCCCGCGATGGAACTCGGCGATTGGACAATTTGGAGAGGGCGGTGCTTTCAGTCACGTCCAGCTGCGAGACGCTTCGGTGCGATACTGCGCCATGCTGCACGTAATGTGCTCTCAAGGATTGGCTCGTTGGCTTTGGACAGTCTGACCTTCGTATAACCTCGACGCCCCCAAGCTCCAGGGACTGGCTCGAACACCGTGGGCTCTGACAATGTCCGTAACTCCTGCTCTTCAGGCGTGAGCTTTACGACGCCCCATTCATCGTCCGGCCAGCCGAGAGTGGCGAATACCTTACCCCGGACCCTAAAGTCCGGATGCTTCCCGTGCTCCTGCTCGACCGCCTCAGGCAATTGCAACGCTAGGCGGCGAAAGTCATCGGGTGTCATCGCACGCTCCTGTCGGGCTACCAAGCGTAGCCTAGGAGATGTGCTGCTGCGATGTCCAGAGTGGCGGGCAGCGTCTTGGGACGTGGTATAGGAATAGGCCGGTCGTAATGGGGCATCGCCAGTCTTCGGTTAGAATTCGGGTCGCGACATCTACTCCTGCCCATAGAGACGACGATGACCGACGAGAGGATGGCCCTGATCCAAAAAGGGGGATGATGCCGCTCTGATCCGCGACAGGCTCGCCTTGCGGCCAAGCGCGCGCTGAAGCGTCTGCTGAAGCCGCCAGATCATGCCGGCGGTCGATCATCGCTCGCACAAGGGGCTGAATAAATAATCGGCGAAAAATTCGCATCTGCCGCTACGCCGGCGAGAACGGACGATGCAGGACTTTCGATCAACGGGAGGTCTGCAGCGGTTCGTCAGCGTCTTCTCGGCAATCTGCAATCTTCTCGTTCCACCCCGCTCCTGTCGCTCTACCCTTTCCACCCATCTGCACCGCCTCAACGCCATCACGGAATCGAGATTCGCGGCGGGCGTCACCGCTTGATCGGTTGAGCGAGTTGAAGCGCTCATAATCGGGGGCGATCGTTACTCCAGGTTTGTTCCACTCCTCATTCGCTTCCGCTTCGGCCGGCAGGGTCTGTCGTGCCCTCCCGTGCCGGGCTTCTCTGCAAGCAGCTTGATATTCTGCACTCCTCTCCGACGGACGAGAAACCTTTGCTTGACCTTGCCACGATGGCAAGGTCCAGACAGGCCGGGTCCCAAGCAAATCGAGACCCCGACCATGCATCTTTTCCATGTGCCTGACCTGAAGTGCGGAGGCTGTCTGGGCTTCGTGGTCCGGGCCCTGCGGGACATCGACCAGACGGTGCGTATCACGGTCGACATCCCAACCCGGACCCTCCGCGTCATCTCGACACGCTTCGAGCCTGCCCTCCTGCGTGCCCTGCGTGCCGCAGGGTTTCGAGCGGAACCGATCCTCATGCCCCTCGGGTGAATCCGGTGGATCGAACCTTGTCGAATCCAGCCGTGCATGACACAAATCCGGTCACGACGAACAGGAGCGTTTCCCCTTTGCGGCTGATGAGTACCATCATCGTTGCCTTGCTTGCGTTCACTATGGCGATCTTTCCGATCTCCGTACCGCAGGCGGCTGGGCACTCGCACGCCGCCATGCAAGAGCATGCCACCATTGCCAGCAATACCGACCATGTCCACGTGCCGGCGTCGTCTCACGCTGTTGGCCTGAACGCCTCGTCCAATCACGACCAAGGTGCGCAGGATTGCTCAGGCCCCGTCTGTTGCAGCATGGGCACGTGCCACGCCTTTCAGGCCATTGCGCTTCCCGATCTCTTCTCCCCTGCGGCTTCCGTCGTGCCCGTTTCATTCCCCGGCGACGAGCAGGTCGAGGGCATCAACGCAGGCGGCATCGACAAGCCCCCACGAACCGCCTGAGCCAAGCGTGGGCGAGTGACGCCCGCACACATTGGCATGGCTGCGCATCGAGGCCAGCCATGCCCGACCTGAAGCTCGAACCGGTCGTCCTTCCCGACCCAGTGATCAGAACGTCAGGCCCGTGCGGGGACGGACATCAGCCATCCCGCCACAACCCTGACCCCGATCCTGCCGTGGAGGTCCGCCCGGAGACGGATCCCATGCTGAAACTCATTCCACTGGCAGCGCTCGGCTTCGGCTTGGCTGCCTGCGTGCCCTCCCAACGCCCATCCCACCTCGTCACGGCAGCCGATCCTGCCGTGGGCGCACACCAGACGGACTATTCCTCCGTCACTGCAGGCGTGCGCGCCTACGACGTCGTTGAGCCGCTCGACTGGCGCGAGCTCAATCGGCGCGTCACGCCGGGCGCCGCCTCCGAACCGATGGACAGCAACGATGCCGCCCGACGGGGCCGATGACCCATGCGCCAGGAAGACCACACCATGACTGACAAAAATTCCGTGGGATCACCCCGCCGGCTGGGGCTGCTCGGGGGCGTCGCCGCCTCCCTGATGCTGGGCGGCTGCGTCTCGTTCTCGGCCGATGGCGGCCTGACGACGGCGCAGACGGTCGCCTACAGCGAGTTGGGCAAGGACGTCGTGAAGATCACCAGCGAGGCCGAAGCCATCGGCATCCAGCAGCGGGTCGAGGACCTCTTGAAGCGCCCGCTCACGCCGGACAGTGCCGTTCAGATCGCGCTGCTGAAGAACCGTGGCCTGCAAGCCACGTTCAACGAGCTTGGAGTTTCGGAGGCTGAGTACATCCAGACGAGCTTGCCGCCGAGCCCGACGATGTCCTTGTCTCGCCTCGGCGGCAGCCTGGAACTGGAGATCGAACGCCAGATCCTGATCGGGCTCTTCGAACTCGCCACCCTGCCCGCCCGGACTGCGGTCGCCGAGCAGCGCTTCCGCGCTGCCCAGTTCCGCGCTGCCGAAGCCGTCCTGCGGCTCGCGGCCGAGACCCGCCGGGAATACTATCGGGCCATCGCGGCCAATCAGCAGGTTGCCTTCATGCAGCAGGCGCTCGGAACGGCCGAGACAGCTTCCGAACTCGCCAAGCAGCTCGGCGAAAGCGGTGCCCTCAACAAGCTGGAGCAGGCGCGCGAGCATGCCTTCTATCAGGAACTCGGGGCCCAGTTGGCCCGAGCCCGGATCGAGCAGAAGGTCGCCCGCGAGCGCCTGATCCGGCAGCTCGGTCTGTGGGGCCGGGACATCGACTTCCGCCTGCCCAACTCCCTGCCCGCCCTGCCCGCCCGCATCGCCTCGGCCCAGGACATCGAGCGCCGGGCGCTCGAACGGCGCGTTGACCTCCAGGCGTTGCGCCACGACCTGGACGCAGTCGCGGGACAGTACGGCCTGACCAACGCCACCCGCTTCGTGACTGATATCGAGCTCGCCGGGCTCTCCAGCTACGAGCGCACGACATCCGTCTTTACGGAGGACAGCCAAGCGGTGGTCGAGAGAGAAAGGGTCAAGCGGCGCGGGCTGGAGGTCGAGTTCACAATCCCGCTCTTCGACTTCGGCGCGGTGGGGGTGCGCAATGCCCAGGAGACCTACATGGCCGCCGCCAACCGCCTGGCGGAGCGGGCCGTCAACGTACGCTCCGAGGCCCGCGAAGCCTATCTGCGCTACCGCGGCAACTACGACCTCGCGCGCCACTACCAGAGCCGCGTCCTGCCGTTGCAGAAGCGAATCCAGGACGAGGCGACCCTTCAATACAGCGGCATGCTCGTCGACGTAAGCCAGCTCATCATCGACACCCGCACCCGCATCCTCAGCAACGTCGACGCCATCAACGCCCGCCGCGATTTCTGGATCGCCGCCACCGACCTCAAGGCAGCCCTCGTCGGAGGGGGCGTGAGCGGTGGCGATGGAGGCGGGGAAGCCGTCGCTGCCGCTGCGGGCGGCGGTGGCGGTGGACACTGACAAGGGAGAGACCCATGACCGACTTATCGCGCAGGAATTTCCTCGGCGCAGGCGGCCTCGCCCTCGCCAGTGCCTCGATGACCAGCGGGCGGGCTCAGGCCGCGAGCCTGCCCGAGGCGCCGATCATGACCGAGGCTACTATGCAGCCGCCGCTCTACCCGAAGAGCGGACCGGACTACCAGCCCGTCGTCACTCTGAACGGCTGGACGCTCCCCTGGCGCCAGAACGGCGACTGGAAGGAGTTCCACCTCATCACCGAGCCAGTCGTGCGCGAGCTCGCGCCCGGCATGAAGGCCCACCTGTGGGGCTACAACGGACAGTCGCCGGGACCGACCATCGAGGCGGTCCAGGGCGACAAGGTGCGCATCTTCGTGACCAACAAGCTGCCGGAAAACACGGCGGTGCACTGGCACGGCCAGCTCCTGCCCAACGGCATGGACGGGGTCGGCGGCCTGACCCAGCCGCATATCCCGCCGGGCAAGACCTTCGTGTACGAGTTCATCTGCCAGAAATCCGGCACCTTCATGTACCACCCGCATTCGGACGAGATGGTCCAGATGGCGATGGGCATGATGGGCTTCTTCGTCGTGCATCCGCGCGACCCGGCCGAGCGACGCGTGGACCGCGACTTCGTGTTCCTGCTCAACGCCTTCGATATCGAGGCCGGGTCCTACGTGCCGAAGGTCAACACGATGCTCGACTTCAATCTCTGGTGCTGGAACTCGCGCGTGTTCCCGGGCATCGACCCGTTCGTGGTGCGCCAGGGCGACAAGGTGAGGATCCGGTTCGGCAACCTGACCATGACCAACCACCCGGTCCACATGCACGGCTACGACTTCAAGGTGACGGGCACGGACGGCGGCTGGGTGCCGGAAACGGCGCAGTGGCCGGAGGTCTCTGTCGACGTCGCCGTCGGGCAGATGCGGGCCTTCGAGTTCGTGGCGGACGCTCCTGGCGACTGGGCCATCCACTGCCACAAGTCGCACCACACGATGAACGCCATGGGCCACGACGTGAAGACGTACATCGGCGTCAACATGAAGAGGACGGCGCCCGCCATCAAGAAGGTCGCGCCCGGCTACATGCCGATGGGCTCGGCTGGCATGGGCGAGATGGGCTCGATGGAGATGCCGCTCCCCGACAACACCCTGCCGATGATGACGGGCTTTGCCCAGTTCGGCCCTGTCGAGATGGGCGGTATGTTCTCGGTCGTGAAGGTTCGTCCGGGCTTGGCGGCCGACGATTACAAGGATCCAGGCTGGTACAAGCACCCGGAGGGGACGGTCGCCTACGAATGGACGGGCGAGAAACTCGCCGAGCCCGCGCGTGCGCCCTCGCCCGACAGCGGCATGACGGCGGCGGAGTTCCGCGCCGTCGACCCGCGCAAGAGACCCATCCGCACGGCCGGCGGCCATGACAATCACTGATCCAGATGGAAACGGACATAGGAGCCGAACAATGACGTTTCGCCTATCCACCCTCGCCGTCGCGACCGCAGCGCTTGCCCTCTCGGCCGGACTGGCGCTCGCGGGTTCCGGCGCATCCGGCCACAGCCACCGGACGTTCGCGGCCGGCGAGCCGGGCGACGTGAAGAAGCCCGTCGCCCGCACCATCGTCGTCTCCATGAAGGAGACCGATGATTCCAAGATGCTGTTCGAGCCCAATCAGGTCGGGATCAAGCGCGGCGAGCAGGTAAAGTTCGTGCTCAGGAACCATGGCTCGGTCGACCATGAATTCATGCTCGACACTATCGAGCGCAACGCCAAGCATAAGATCGCCATGGCGCAAAACCCAGACATGGAGCACGACGACCCGAACGGGAAGCGTCTTGCGCCGAAGGGTTCCAACGAGATCATCTGGCGCTTCACCAAACCCGGCACCTTCGAGTTCGCCTGCCTGATCCCGGGCCACTACGAGTCCGGCATGCACGGCACCGTCGTCGTCGTCAAGTGACGGCCCCCTCTCCCACCTCACCATCCGAAGGAGTATTGTCATGAAGCGTATCGCTATTAGCCTCATCGCGGCACTGAGCCTCTCGGGCGCAGCCTTCGCCCAGAGCCTGCCGACGGTTTCCGGCACGGTCGAGAAAGTCGACACGGCCGCGGGCAAGATCACCATCGATCACGGCGCCATTCCGAACCTCAACATGGACGCGATGACCATGGTGTTCCGCGCTCAGGATCCGGCCCTGCTCAAGGGCATCAAGGCAAGCGACAAGGTCCAGTTCACCGCCGACCGCGTGAACGGTCAGATCTCGGTCACCTCGATCAAGAAGGGCTCGTAAGACCCGCGTTACCCCGCAGGTTTCGACCTGCGGGGTGCTCATCTGATTCAAGAGAGACCGTCATGAAACGTTTCGCCGCCATCCTGACAGCCGTTGGGCCTCTGGCCGCCGCATCGATCATCGTCAGCGCAGACATTGCAAACGCACAGCCTGCCAAGGGAGCACCCGCCGCTTACGAGCGCGTCCGCGAGGTTATGGACGATCGGTTCAAGGACATGAAGCTCACGGGCGAACCCGACAAAGATTTCGCTGCGCTCCTCATGGCCCACCACGAGGACCTTATCTTTCTCGCCCGCACGCAGCTCGAGTACGGTGCCGATGAGCAGCTTCGCCGGATGGCGCAGAAGATCATCGACGAGCAGCAGAGGCAAATTTCCGAGTTGAAGGACTGGCAGGTCCGCAACCGTCGAGCCGATTACCGCGCCAAGACGGACCAGCCGCCGCACGGCTCGGGACCACTCGACCAGAACGGCTCGCCAGCCCCTGCCCCGCAGGTCCAGGCGAATGCCCCGGCGCAGCCCACTGCACAGGCCTCCCCCAGCGAGCTCCCGATGATCGCCGCTACGGTGGAGACAGTCGATGCCGGCGCAGGCAAAATCACGCTCGATCATGGCCCCATCCCCAACCTGAACATGGATGCCATGACCATGATCTTCCGCGTCCAGGATCCAGCGCTCCTGCAAGGTGTTAAAGACGGCGACAAGGTGCGGTTCCAGGCCGACCGGGTGAACGGGCAGATATCCGTCGTGAGGATCGAGACAGGCAGACCCCAAGCGGCTCCATCTCAAGCCTCGGCCGAGCCAGCCGCCGCAGCGAATTTGCCGATGGTGTCCGGCACGGTCGAGAAGGTTGACACAGCCCAAGGCAAGATCACCATCGATCACGGCGCCATCCCGAACCTGAACATGGACCCGATGACGATGGTGTTTCGCATCCAGGATCCGGCGGTTCTCAAGGGCGTGAAGGCGGGCGATAAGGTTCGGTTCCAGGCGGACCGCGTCAATGGCCAGATCAGCGTCGTGCGGATCCAGAAACGCAAGTAGCGCAGGTCAAGGCGTGTTGATGGCGATCAAGGGATCCTGGCCGCAGGATCAGGGATGCCTCGGAGGAGAGCGTCTTCGAAATCCTTCACGGCGAAGGACGGCCAGCATCGACGGACAGACGGCCGGACCGGGGCGCTTGACCTTCCCATGATAGAAAGCCTCAGACTTCCCAAATCTCACCGACGCAAACGCGGAGAACCGCCATGACCGACACCCCAGCCACCAAGGGCCACGAAGGCCATGAGCACCATCATGATCATGGTACGCACGCGGGACATCACCATGAACCCATGGCAGACGCTGGGAAGGTGAAGGATCCGGTCTGCGGAATGGTGGTCGACCCGCACACGACCACACACCGGGCACAGTATGAAGGCAGGCCTTACTATTTCTGCTCATCCGGTTGCCAGTCGAAGTTTATGGCCGATCCCGCGCATTACGCGGAGCCAGCAACCGCTCGGAAGGCCGAGCCGGTGCCCGAGGGCACGGTCTACACTTGCCCGATGCACCCGCAGATTCGGCAGGTAGGACCGGGCTCCTGCCCCATATGCGGCATGGCGCTCGAACCCGTCCTGGCAACGGCTGAGACCGGCCCGAGCCACGAACACGTCGACATGACGCGCCGCTTCTGGATCGGCCTCGTTCTGTCCCTCCCTGTGGTGGTGTTGGAGATGGGTGGCCACCTGACGGGGCTGAGCCATACCATTAGTCCGCAGACATCAAACTGGATCCAGATGCTGCTGGCGACCCCCGTCGTGCTGTGGGCGGGCTGGCCCTTCTTCGTGCGTGGTTGGCAGTCGCTCGTCTCGCGTCATCTCAACATGTTCACTCTGATCGCCATGGGCACTGGCGTGGCGTGGGTCTACAGCATGGTCGCGACGCTGGCGCCCGATGTCTTCCCGGCGGCCTTCCGCGGCCATGACGGCTCGGTGGCTGTCTACTTCGAAGCGGCCTCCGTCATCACGGTCCTGGTCCTTCTCGGACAGGTGCTCGAATTGAGGGCGCGCGAAAGCACGAGCGGCGCCATCCGGGCGCTGCTTGACCTCGCGCCCAAGACGGCCCGCCTGATCCGGGGAAACGGAACCGAAGAGGAAGTCCAGCTTGACACGGTGCAGGAGGGCGACCGCCTGCGGGTGCGGCCCGGGGAGAAGGTCCCGGTGGATGGCTCCGTCCTTGAGGGACGGAGCTCTGTCGACGAGTCGATGGTGACCGGAGAGTCCATGCCCGTCACCAAGGAGGTTGGCGCCAAGGTGATCGGCGGCACCATGAACCAGTCCGGCGGCCTCGTCATCGAGGCACAGAAGGTCGGGCGCGATACGATGCTGTCCCAGATCGTGCAGCTCGTGGCGGAAGCCCAACGCAGCCGAGCGCCGATTCAGCGTTTGGCCGACCAGGTCTCGGGCTGGTTCGTGCCCGCCGTAATCGGGGTAGCGCTCGTGGCCTTCGCCGCCTGGGGAATCTGGGGGCCGGAACCCCGCCTCGCCTTTGGACTCGTGGCAGCGGTCTCGGTGCTGATCATCGCCTGCCCCTGTGCTCTCGGTCTCGCCACACCGATGTCGATCATGGTCGGCGTTGGTCGCGGCGCTCAGGCGGGCGTGCTGATCAAGAACGCGGAGGCCTTGGAGCATATGGAAAAGGTCGACACCCTCGTTGTCGACAAGACCGGTACGCTCACTGAGGGCAGGCCCGCCGTGACGGCCATCATTCCGGCACCGGGCTTTACGGAGGCCGAGGTGCTGCGCCTGTCGGCCAGCGCCGAGCGCCCGAGCGAGCATCCGCTCGCCATCGCCATCGTCGAGGCGGCCGAGAAGCAGGGCATCGCGACGGCTCCGGTCTCGGACTTCGACTCGCCCACCGGCAAGGGCGCGCTCGGCACCGTCGAGGGCCGCCGCGTCGTGCTCGGCAGCGCCAAGTTCCTGGCGGAGCACGGCATCGACGTCAGCCCTCTCGCCGAGCTGGCCGACCGGCTGCGTGAGGACGGCGCGACGGCGATCTTCGCTGGCATCGACGGGAAGGTGGCGGGCGCCATCGCCATCGCCGACCCGGTCAAGGCCTCGACACTCGAGGCGCTCGCCGGACTCAAGGAAGAGGGCATCCGGGTTGTGATGCTAACCGGCGACAACTGGACCACCGCCAAGGCGGTCGCCCGCCGGCTCGGGATCGATGAGGTCGAGGCGGAGGTGCTGCCGGAGCAGAAGAGCGCCGTGGTCGAGAAGTT
Organism: Microvirga sp. HS2; assembly: GCF_055792805.1. Lineage (NCBI taxonomy): Bacteria > Pseudomonadati > Pseudomonadota > Alphaproteobacteria > Hyphomicrobiales > Methylobacteriaceae > Microvirga > Microvirga sp. HS2. The sequence goes on along the minus strand of NZ_JBVVAJ010000044.1, from coordinate 1,918 downwards.
CAAGCGCGAGGGCCGGGTGGTCGCCATGGCAGGCGACGGCGTCAATGACGCGCCGGCGCTGGCCGCGGCGGATGTCGGCATCGCGATGGGCACCGGCACCGACGTGGCGATGGAGAGCGCGGGCGTGACCCTGCTGAAGGGGGATCTCACCGGGATCGTGCGGGCGCGGCGGCTGTCACATGCCACGATGCGCAACATCCGCCAGAATTTGTTCTTCGCCTTCATCTACAACGCGCTCGGGGTGCCGGTCGCCGCGGGCGTGCTCTACCCGGTCTTCGGCATCCTGCTGTCGCCGATCATCGCCGCGGCCGCCATGGCCCTGTCGTCGGTCAGCGTGATCGGCAACGCCATCCGGCTGCGAACCGCACGCCTGTGATACGGAACAACACGGACATGCAAATCATGCCCAAGGAACACGTCATGCCGTTTCGCCTGACAATCAGCCGACGGGGCTTCCTCGTCGGGCTCGCTGCTCTCCCTTGCCGATGAACAGCACCCCGGCGGTTGCGGCAAGCGCGATGATCCAGGCGGTGAACAGGCGCCGCCACGTACACTGGCTGGGATCGAGCGTTGGACGTGATGGGGCCGACGACACCTGCGCACTGCGAACCGAATGATGGTGCGATGCGATCCGCTCATGCTTATCCTCGGATCGCTCGTTTGAGCTTGGTGAGCGCCGACGGCGCCTCCTCCTGGTAGTCGATCAGGGTCACGAGTTCGCCGTTGGCATCGGTCACGATCACCGATGAGGTATGGTCCATGGTGTAATCGCCGCCTTCGGTCGGCACCTTGCGGTAGCCGATGCGGAAGGCCCTCGCCGCGGCCGTCATCTCCTCCGGCGTGCCGGTGAGCGCGACGATCCGTGGATCGAAGCTCTCCAGGTAAGTCTTCAGCAGCTCGGGCGTGTCCCGCTCCGGATCGACCGTCACGAAGACGACGTTGAGGCGGTCGGCATCGGGGCCGAGCTCTTTGAGGTGCTGACTCATCTCGAACAGCGTCGTCGGGCACACCTCCGGGCAATGCGTGAAGCCGAAGAAGTACGCCGTCGCCCTGCCCTTGAAGGTGTCCTGGGTCACGCGCTCGCCGCGGTGATTGATCAGCGAGAACGGGCCTCCGAGAGCCGGCCTGCCTGTCGTCGTCACCGTCGGAGGCGGGCGCTGACCGAGCCACTCCGTCCTGAACCAGCCCACGCCGATCCCGGTCACGAGGAAGATGGCCACCGCCACCAGCGCCCATGCAGTCCAGCGGATGATTTTGAGAGCGGGCATGGTCGCCTCAATGGCCCTGGTGGGCGTTGACTGCGGGCGCCGCCTGCGCCCCGATCCCACCGACATGGTACTTGATCTTGAGCACGCCCGCCTTTTCGAAAACGAGCATACCGTTCACCGTATCGCCGGGCCTCAGCCCCTGCCGCAGGTTGACGAACATGGCATGCATGGCACCCGGCTTCAGCTCGACCGTCTGACCCGGCGCGATCTCCAGGCCTCCGGTAACAGGCTCCATGCGAGCGATGCCGTCGGCGATCGTGGAACGGTGCACCTCGAAACGTTCGGCGACGACGGTGGAGCCGCCGACGAGGCGGTCGGGCTCGGACCCGGTGTTCGTGATGCGCATGTAGCCGCCACCCACCTTGGCGCCGCCCGGCGTGGCGCGGGACCAGGGCGCCTCCACAACGATGGTTCCGGCGCTGTAGGTTTCGGGAGCCCGGGCCATCGCATGCGGCACGGTACCGATGGCCAGGACGGGAAGGAGAGCTGTAAGGGATCGCATTTTCATAACGGTGTCTTTCACCCCGCTAGTCCTTTGCCACAGGGATCATGCAGGATAGAGCCGCCGTAGTTTGGAGCGAGCCTGCGTGGTGGTGAAATGCCAATGCGCCTTGGCTCTGTTGCGATTGCGCTCGGCTTCCCAGGCGGCG
>NZ_JBVVAJ010000043.1:0-39182 GCF_055792805.1 Microvirga sp. HS2 | reverse complement strand
GAAGTTCGGGGATATCGCGGGGTCCGCGGTGGCGCTGCATTTCTGCGTCCAGAGCCTGATCGTGAGCATCGGCGGAACGCTGGTCGTGATCCTGCTGCAAGGCGACACCGCATGGCCGCTTGCGACCTTCGCCTCGATCATGGCTCTCGTCGTCCTGACCGTCCAGGGATGGCAGCGTCACTGAGGTCGTTTGCGGACGTGATCCAACGTGAAGTCGGGCTTCGTGCCCGGCTACACCGCCTCCACAGAGATCAGGGGTCTCAGTCGCACCTCATCGACTTCGTTAGGCGAGTGCTGGTCGAACGACATTATGTGACAACGGCACCGTATCCCCTAGGCCTGCGCGAGCGGCGGCGGACGCCTGCGGATCGGCTGCGCCTTGACGATCGCGGTGCTGGTCTCGGCCTTGTCGGCGATGCGGTCGAGCAATCCGTCGAGTTCCTCGATCGAGCGCACGTACAGGCGGGCGACGAAGCAGTCGTCGCCGGTGACCTTGTCGCATTCGCCGAACTGCGGCGTCTCCTCGATGAGCTTCTGCACCACGTGCAGCTTGCCCGGCAGGGGCTTGATCCGTACGATCGCCTGGATCGGGAAGCCGAGTGCCTTCGGGTCGATCTCGACCGTGAAGGCCCGGATCACCCCGCGCTCCTCGAGCCGCCGCAGCCGCTCCGACACGCTCGGTGACGACAGCCCGACCGCCTGGGCCAACTCCTTGAGCGAGGCACGAGAATCCCGGAGCAGGATCTCCATGATCGCGCAGTCGATGTCATCGAGCATCAGCTTCTCCGTTAGGTCAGATAGCATCATCGCTTAATTAAATTAGGCAGACGCGCCCATCAGGCTTTCTTAAGCCATGGAAGCCGGGCGGTAAATATTCGACTCTGGTCCCCTGGAATTGCCGGAGGAAGCGACATGAGTGAACAGACGCGCGGGACCATCGAGATGACCGTCGCCATGGTGATCCTGGGCACCATCGGCTGGTTCGTCGTGCTCTCGGGCCAGCCCGTGCTGACCCTGGTGTTCTGGCGCTGCGTCTTCGGGGCGGCCGCCCTGCTGGTCGTGTGCGCCGCCCTCGGCCTGCTGCGGGGAATCCTCGACCGCCGCGTCCTGCTCCTCTCGGCCCTTGGCGGCGTGGCCATCGTGGTCAACTGGCTGCTGCTGTTCGGCTCCTACGCGCGGGCCTCGATCGCCGTCGCCACCGCGGTCTACAGCACCCAGCCCTTCATCCTGGTCGGGCTGGGGGCGCTGTTCCTGGCCGAGCGGCTGACCGCGACCAAGCTGCTCTGGCTCGGGCTTGCCTTCGTCGGCGTGCTGCTGATCGTGCAGGCCAAGCCCGCCGTCGGCTATGTCGGCACCGACTACCTCACCGGTATCCTGATGGCGTTCGGGGCGGCGTTCTTCTATGCGCTTACCGCGCTCTTCACCAAGAAGCTCGCCGGCACCCCGCCGCACCTGATCGCATTGATCCAGGTCTGCGTCGGTACCGTGATGCTCCTGCCCTTCGCGGACTTGACGGAGCTGCCGCAGGATGCCGGAACGTGGGGCACGCTCGCGGTGCTCGGCGTCGTCTACACGGGCCTGATGTTCACGCTCCAGTACGGCGCGATCCAGCGGCTGCCGACGCATCTCACCGGCTCGATCACCTTCGTCTATCCGGTGGTGGCGATCGGGGTGGACGTCGTCGCCTTCGGCCACCGGCTGCATCTCGCCCAGGTCGCAGGAGCTGCCGCCATCCTCCTGGCCGCCGCGGGCATGAACCTCGGATGGTCGTTGTGGAGGACGCACTCGCCAACGGAGGCTGCTCCGGCCGCCGAGTGATGCGTGCGCCCGGTTTTAGTTGATGGAACCGTCGGCGCGGAGCCGTTGTGCCGCGAAGTCGACGAAGGCCCGCACCCGGGCCGAGGCCTGCCGGCCCTCCCGGTGCACGAGGTGGATCGGCACCGGCGCAGGCTCGTGCTCGGCCAGCACGATCTTCAGCCGCCCGGCGGCAAGCTCCGGGGCGACCATGTAGGACAGCACCCGCGTCAGCCCGTGTCCCTGCACGGCGGCGGTGATCGCCATCTCGGCCGTGTTCACCTCCAGGCGCGGCGACGGCCGGACCTTCACCTCCGACCCGCCAACCTGGAACGACCACTCCGGAGAGGGAGTGACGCCCTGGAAAGCGACGGTCCGATGGTGCGCCAGATCGGCGGGCTCCTGCGGGATGCCGTGCTCGGCGAGATAGCCGGGCGAGGCGCAGACGAGGCGCCGGACCGATCCCACCTTCAGCGCCGTCATCCCCGAATCCGGCAGATGGGCGATGCGCACCGCCACGTCGAGGCCCTCCTCCATCAGGTTCACCATCCGGTCGACGAACAGGGTGCGGGCGCTCACCCGGGGATGGCGGCCGAGGAAGTCGAGCAGGATCGGCGCGATGTACATGCTCCCGAACAGGACCGAGGCCGTGACCGCCAGTTGCCCCTGCGGCTCCCGGTGCGAACCCGCCGCCATCTCCTCCGCCTCGTCGATCTCGGACAGAATGCGCCGGCAATCCTCCAGGTAGCGCGTGCCGGCCTCGGTCAGGCGCACGTTGCGGGTGGTGCGGTGGAGCAGCAGGGTGCCGATCCGCGCCTCGAGGGCGGCGACCGCCCGCGTCACCACGGGAGGCGACAGGGCCAGCCGCCGCGCCGCCGGGGCAAAACCCTCCTCCTCCGCGACGGCCACGAACACCGTCATCGCCTGCAACCTGTCCACGGCCAATTATTCCCCAATCAGAAATGATCCATTGCCAAGAATGGGAATTCATCTCGCCCATTACAAGGATCATTGTCCTCCCAACGAGCGGCCGTTGCCGTTCGGATCGCTCTGAAAGGACACCTCCATGGCCCGCATTCCCGCCGTCGATCCCGCCACCGCCTCCGGCGAGGCCAAGACCCTCCTCGATGCCGTCCAGGCGAAGCTCGGCATGACGCCGAACTTCCTGCGCGTGCTCGCCCACTCGCCGGCCGCCCTCGGCTCCTTCCTGGGCCTGTACGGCATCGCCGAGCAGGGCAGCCTCGATCCCAAGACCCGCGAGCGCATCGCCCTGACGCTGGCCGAGCAGAATGCATGCGAGTACTGCCTGTCGGCCCATACGGCTATCGGCCACAGTGCCGGCCTGACGGGCGACGAGATGGAGGCTAACCGGCAGGGCACCTCGCAGGACGCCAAGGCGGGAGCGGCCGTTGCGTTCGCCCGCGCGCTTGTCGAGCACAAAGGGGAAGTGACGAACGCCGAGATCGAGGCAGTGCGCCAAGCCGGCTATGGCGAGGCCGAGATCGTCGAGATCATCGTGCACGTGGGCATGAACCTGCTCACCAACATCCTCGGCAAGGCGAGCCGGATCGAGATCGACTTCCCAAAGGTGGCTCTCAGGCAAGCCGCCTGATGCCACCTGACGCGGACCCTTGCCCCCGGGCCCGCCCGGGCGGACGCTTCCCTCCGGCGTCCGCCCACCCTGTCACCCCTTCTGGACAAGCACGATGACCAAAGCCGCTCTGACGTCCGGTGTCGACCATGTCGGCCTCACCGTCCGCGATCTTGCCGCAACCCGCACCTTCTTCACCGATTGCCTCGGCTGGACCCCGCTGGGGGAGAACCCCGCCTACCCGGCCGCCTCCGTGACGGACGGCGCCACGCGGCTGACGCTCTGGCAGGTCAAGGACCAGGCTGACCATGTGCCCTTCGACCGGCATCGCAATGTCGGTCTCCACCACCTCGCCTTCCGCGTCGCAGACCGGGCAACCCTTCATGCCATCCACGAGCGCGCGACCACGTGGCCTGGGGCCGTCGTCGAGTTCGCGCCGGAGCGGAACGGCTCAGGCCCCAAGATCCACTGCATGGTCCGCGAACCAAGCGGCAACCGGCTCGAATTCACGTGCCTGCCGCAGGACACCTCCTTCCACATGTACGGATGAGGACGGGCGGCAAGCCTTCCCGATCGTCCCCTCTCCTCCTGTCCATCCACGGAGCACGCGAGCCATGGCCAGAGCCTTCGCCGAGATCACTTTCACGCCGAGCGTCCAGGCAGCGCAGGCCCGCTATGGCAGCCGCGCCGCCAATGCCGGCTTCGAACAGGCGGAGGACCGCCGCGACGTCCTCACCGACCGCGAGGCCGAATTCATCCATGCGCGGGACGGCTTTTATCAGGCGAGCGTGAGCGAGACCGGCTGGCCCTATGTCCAGTTCCGCGGCGGCCCGAAGGGATTCCTCAAGGTGCTCGATGACCGCACGATCGGCTATGCCGACTTCCGCGGCAACGTCCAGTACATCAGCACGGGCAACATCAATGCCGACGGCCGCGTCGCCCTGATCCTGATGGACTACCCGAACCGCCGCCGTCTGAAGGTCTGGGCGCGGGCGCGCATCGTTCACGAGAGCGAGGATCCGGCTCTCCTCGCCCGTCTCGAGGTCCCGACCTATCGAGCCCGGGTCGAGCGCGCCGTGGTGATGACGGTCGAGGCCTTCGACTGGAACTGCCCGCAGCACATCACGCCCCGCTTCACCGAGGACGAGATCGCCGGGCTCGTCGCGCCGCTGCGGCAGCAGCTTGCGCAGGTCACGGCCGAGAGCGATGCCCTGCGGACGACGGCTTCGAACGTGCAGGCGCTCGGCAGCGGCCCGCTGGAGCTGGTGGTCGCGGGCATGCGCCAGTTGACGCCGCGGATCCGAGCCTACGAGCTGCGGGCGGCCGACGGCGGTCATCTGCCCGCCTGGAATGCGGGCGCACATCTCACCGTTCCCGTCCGCCTCCCTGACGGCAGGGAGCAGATCCGCACCTATTCTCTGGTGGGCGATCCGGCCGACCGTCACGTGTACGAGATCGCGGTGCTGCGCGAGGATACGGGCGCCAGCGGCTCGGTTGGCGTTCATCGGGACTATGGCCTCGGTACGGTTGTCCGCTGCGGCCTGCCCCGCAACCTGTTCGAACTCCACGATGACCGGAGACCGAGCGTGCTCATCGCCGGCGGGATCGGCATCACTCCGATCCGCGCCATGACGCTGACCCTGCTCGCCTCCGGCCGCCCGCTCGAGCTCCACTACGCGGCCCGCACCCCGGACGAGATGGCGCTGCGGCAGGATTTCGAGACTCGGCTCGGACACCGCCTGAGGACCTACTTCAGCCGGGATGCCGCGCCCACGCCGTTGGACGTCGGCAAGGTCCTGATGGGAGCGCCGCCGGACGCGGTGATCTACGTCTGCGGCCCCGCCTCCCTGATCGCGGCTGTGCACGGGCAGGCGGAGATGCTGGGTTTCCCGCCAGATCGCGTCAGGTCGGAGAGATTTGCAGCGGGCACGACACGCGAAGGTGACCGACCGATCGAGGTGCGTCTCGCCCGGACCGGCAGGACCGTCACCGCCGCGCCCGACCAGACCGTTCTCGATGCCCTCATCGGGGCCGGAGCCGATCCCCTTTACGACTGCCGCGTCGGCACGTGCGGCACCTGCGCCACGAAGGTTCTCGACGGCATCCCCGACCACCGCGACAGCGCCCTCTCCGAAGTGGAACGGATCCGTGCCGGCCTGATGTGCACATGCGTCTCGCGGGCGCTGACCGACCACCTCACCCTCGACCTCTGATCCGACAGGAGACCTGACGATGAATGCCCAGCCACCCTTGAGCCAATTCCGTCCGGCGAGCGCCCTTCCGCCCCTGGCCTCCCCGCGGGCAGTCCTTCTCGCGGGGCTCGGCGGTGCGATCGCGACCCTGGTCCTGTTCTCCCTGGCACAATGGTCGGGGCTTGCCTTCGTCATGGCGCCGTTCGGGGCCACATGCGTGCTGGCCTTCGCCCTGCCGGACAGCCCGCTGTCGCAGCCGCGCAGCATCGTCGGCGGACATGTCATCGCCTCGGCGATCGGGCTCGCAATCGGCACCCTGCTCGGCGTCTCAGCATGGACGATGGCGCTGGCCGTCGGCCTGGCCATCGCGGTCATGCTCGCTACCCGCACCACCCATGCGCCTGCGGGAGCCGATCCGCTTCTCGTGATGCTGGCGATGCCGGACTGGTCGTTCCTGCTCACCCCGGTGCTGTCCGGTGCCCTGACGCTGGTGGCGGTGGCGTACGCCTACCACCGTGTCACCGGACGCGCCGACTATCCCCGCTACTGGTTCTGAACGAAAGGCACCAGCCATGTTGACTTCACCCTATGCTTCCCGTGGACCAATCCTGGCGGCTCCGCTCCTCGCGGCCGTCATGGGGTTTGCCGCTCCCGCGCTGGCGCAAGGTCCGGCCCCATCCGCAGCATCAGCGGCGGTGTCAGCCCGATCCGCGCCCGAAGCCATTCACCATCGGACCGTGAGCGTGGATGGCGTCGACATCTTCTACCGCGAGGCGGGTCCCAAGGACGCTCCGGTGATCCTGCTCCTGCACGGCCTGCCGAGTTCCTCGCACATGTTCCGTCACCTGATGCCGCTGCTGGCCGACCGCTTCCGGGTGATCGCGCCCGACTACCCGGGCTTCGGAGCCAGCGCCGTGCCCTCGCCTGACGCGTACGACTACACCTTCGACCGGATCTCGCTGACGATGGACCGATTCACCGAGACGCTCGGCCTCGACCGCTACGGCCTGTACGTCTTCGATTATGGCGCGCCGGTCGGCTTCCGCATGGCGACAAGGCATCCCGACCGCGTCCGGGCGCTGATCGTCCAGAACGGCAATGCCTATGAGGAGGGCATGGGCCAGCTCTGGGATCCGCTACGCGCCTACTGGAAGGATCCGACGCCGGAACGGGCGGGCTTCATCGCGCAGAAGCTCCTTAGTCTCCAGTCGACTAAGTGGCACTACCTGCACGGCGTGCGGGATGCGGCCGCCATCGCGCCGGAGAACTGGATCCTCGACCAGGCGCTGCTCGACCGCCTCGGAATGCAGGAGATCCAGTTGCGGCTCCTGTTCGACTACGGCTCCAATCCCGCGCGCTATCCCGAGTGGCACGCCTATTTCCGCAAGCATCAACCACCGACGCTGGTCGTGTGGGGGGAGAACGACGGGATCTTCCAGGTCGCGGGGGCGCACGCCTTCAGGCGGGACCTGCCCGATGCCGAAATCCACCTGTTCGACACCGGCCACTTCGCGCTCGAGGAGGATGTCTGGCCGATCGCGGAGAGGATCCGGCAGTTCATGAACCGGATCGCGAACCCATAGGCTGCCCGGATCCGGCGGGCCGAAGGCTGCTTCTGCACGATCATGCGAGGCCGGAACGCCTCGCATGACGTCGATGGCCCGTGAGCGGCCTGCCTTCGGCAGGGATCAGGCCACACGCCGGTCGAGCGCCAGCCGGACCGCCAGTGCGGCCAGCACGCCCGCCATGGCCCAGCGTTGTGCCTTCAGCCATGTGGGGCGGCCGGCAAACCACGCCGCCACCGATCCTGCGGCCAAGACGATGCAGAGGTTGACCGTAAAGCTCACGCTGATCTGCGTGAACCCGAGCACCACGCTTTGAAGCAGGACGTGACCCTGTGCGGGATCGACGAACTGCGGCAACAGGGACAGGTAGAGGACCGCGATCTTCGGATTAAGCAGGTTGGTCACGAACCCCATGGCAAACAGCTTGCCCGGTCCATCAACGGCCAGGTCCGAGCGGGGCTCCAGCACCGAGCGGGCGCCCGGCCTGACCGCGTTCCAGGCCAGGTACAGCAGGTAGGCCGCGCCCGCCCACTGGATGACCTCATAGGCGAACGGCACGGCGAGCAGCAGCGCCGTCAGGCCGAAGGCCGCGCACAGCATGTAGACCACGAAGCCGAGGATCACGCCGAGCAGCGAGATGAACCCGGCCAGGCGCCCCTGCATGATCGAGCGCGTGATCAGATAGATCATGTTCGGCCCCGGCGTGAGCACCATGCCGAGGGCCACGAGGGCGAAGGCGGCCAGACTGGCGGGGGCGATCATGGCGGCGGGAACTCCTGCTTGCATCGGCGACGACCTTGCCCCAGGGTGCCGCCTCGGTGCAATCGATACATTGCACTCGGAGCAACTCTGCCGTGAACGACTTCCGCACCATCGCCGACACCGTCGCTGCCGATATCCTCGCCGGGCGCCTGAAGCCGGGCGAGCGCCTGCCGCCGCAGCGGGAGTTCGCCCATCGGCAGGGCATCGCCGCCTCGACCGCGAGCCGCGTGTACGGGGAGCTGCTCCGGCGCGGGCTGATCATGGGCGAGGTCGGGCGCGGGACCTTCGTCCGGCACGTGCAGACCCAGCCGGAGGCGACCCTTGCCGAGCCGGCGGACGCGCCCGTCGATCTCGAGCTGAACTTCTCGGTGCTGCCCGGACAGGCCGAGACCCTCGCGGCCCCCTTGGCCGATCTCCTGCACCCGCAGCGGATGGCCGAGGCGCTGCGCCCGGTGGGGATCCGGGCCACGGAACACGCCCGAGCCGTCGCGGCAGGCTTTCTCGCCCGGGGTGGCTGGACCGCCGATCCCGACTGCCTTCTGTTTGCGGGCAATGGGCGGCAGGCCATCGGCGCGGCCCTGACGGCCCTCGCCGGGCCGGGGGACCGCATCGGCGTGGAGGCGATCACCTATCCGCAGGTAAGGACCATCGCCCGGCAGCTCGGAATCATCCTGGTTCCGCTGGCCATTGACGAACACGGTCTCGTGCCGGAGTCCCTTCGCCGGGCGCACGCGGCCGCACCCCTGAGCGGCCTCTACCTTCAGCCTACCCTGCACAACCCGCTCGGCATCACCATGCCCGCCGCCCGGCGCAGGGACGTCGCCGCATTCCTTGAGGCCACCGGGATCGTTGCGATCGAGGACACCATCTACGGTTTCCTGGCCGACGAGCGTCCCTTGGCCGCCTTCGCGCCCGAACGGGTGATCCTGGTCGACAGCCTCTCGAAGCGCCTGTCCCCGGGACTCACGCTCGGGTTCATCGCCGCCCCGCCCGCCCTCGCCGACCGGCTCGTCGCCGCCGTCCGCTCCGGCGCCTGGGCGGCGCAGGGCTTTGCCCTGGCGGCCGGGACGCGCTGGATGATGGACGGAACCGCCGCCCGCCTGCACCAGGCCAAGCGAGCGGATGCGTCCGCCCGGCAGGCGGCCGCCCGCCGGATCCTGAAGGGCTTTGCCGTCAGAAGCGATCCGCGCGCCTATCACCTCTGGCTGGAACTGCCGGACACCTGGAGGGCGGATGCCTTCGTCGCGGCGGCCTCCCGGCATGGCATCGCCGTCGCCGCGGGCGAGGCCTTCGCGGTCGGTCCCGGCCATGCCCCCAACGCGGTGCGGCTGGCGCTGGCGTCACCATCCCAGGACCTGCTGGTGGAGGCACTGAAGATCCTGCGGCGGCTTCTCGTCGGCGGAGGTGCAGACGCTTCGCCTGACTGACAACAGCACTTTTCCGCACGGGAGGCAGCCGGATCGACCTAGGAGGCATAGTCCCATTCAGCGGGAACGAACCGATAGCCCGTTCCCTCGGGCGCCACATGGCCGAAGCCGGGGAACGGCAGGTGCATCCCGGCAACCAGCATCCGGTCACCGGACGCGCGCTCGAGCGCCTGCCTGCGGGTCGCGGCAGCCATGGGGGGATCGGTGTCAAACGCGAGGCCCCAGTCCGGCCGGGCAAGCTGATATGTGGCCACATGGACCACGTCGGCCCAGATGAACAATCCCTCACCATCGGCCTCCAGGATGAAGCCTGCATGCCCGGGCGTGTGGCCCGGCAGAGGCACGGAACGGATCGAGCCGATGATCTCGCCCTCACCTGCGAACCGCCACAGGCGGTTCGCATATGCGTCAGCGACTTTCCGGGCTCCCAGGAAGAGCGGCTTCATCTCCTCCGGGGCCCGGCTCAGATTGGCGTCATCGTGCCAGAAGGCATAGTCGACGTCCGGGACGATGAGTTCGGCATTCGGGAACACCGCATGGCCCTCAGGAGTCAGGGCACCGTTGATGTGGTCGGGATGCATGTGGGTGATGAGCACCGCATCCACCTGGTCCGGCATCACGCCGGCCGCCTGAAGACCTGCCGGGAGATGCCCGAGGGTCGCCCCCATGCCGGTGGCTGCACCCGTATCGACGAGAACCAACCGGCCGCCGATCCTGACAAGGTAGGCATTGACCGGGATCCGGCGCGCGCCCGGCCCCTGGAATGCCGCCGCAGCCAAGCTTGCGGCATCCCTCGGATCGGCCCCGAGGACCTGATCCGGCGGGACGTCGATGTAGCCGTCGAGCAGCGGAGTGACCTTGACCGAGCCGATCCTGCGGCTCGGAAGGCCATAACCCTGCTCCGCAGGTGAGGGATGAGCGGGTGCCGGACCGGATGCACCAAGAACGGCGGCGGTGCCGGCGAGAACAGGCGCGGCGATGATCGAGCGGCGTGAAGGAGTCATGGAAGGACCTCAGGTTGTCGGGCGCAGGGAACGGCCTGCGGTTGCGACGGATCATCTTCCATAGCCTCTGGCGTTAGTAGTGCCGTCCATTCTATAGCATTGATAGCTTTTTCCTATCGACGGGGCGTTGACGGAGGATCGAATGGATCGCCTCACGGCACTGGCCAGCTTTGTCCGGATCTGTGAACTCGGCAGCTTCTCGGCAGCCGCGCAGGATTCAGGACTCAGCCAGCCATCGATCAGCCAGCAGATCCGGGGATTGGAGTCCCACCTCGGAGTGCGGCTGTTCAACCGGAGCACCCGCCACGTCACGCTGACCGACGCGGGCGCAACCTATCTTGAGCGGGCCCGGGACATCCTCGAGCGCGTGGACGAGGCCGACCGCACGGTCCGCGGCGTCGATCAGGCCATGTCCGGGCGTCTGGCCGTCAGCGCCCCGGTCGGCCTTGGAGGCACGGTCCTGGCGAGCTTCTTCATCGAGTTCAAGCGGGCCCACCCGGACCTGGTGCTCGACGTCTCGTTGAGCGACAGCTTCGTCGACGTCGTCGCGGAGCGGGTTGATGTTGCCGTCCGGCTAGGCCCGATCTCCGACGACCGCCTGATCGTGCGGCCTCTCGGCATGGTGGAGCGCCGCCTGGCTGCGGCACCGGACTACCTGGCGCGCAATGGGAGGCCGCAACATCCGTCGGATCTGACGGGTCACGAGTACATCATCCATTCCCAGCAGGTCGCCGGTGGAACATTGACCCTCATCGGACCGGCCGGTGAGCACGTGGAAGTTCCCGTTCGCTCGACCTTCCGCACCGACAATGCACTGCTGATGCGCGAAGCCCTGGTCGCCGGCCTCGGGATCGGACTCATGCACGGGAAGCTGTTTGATCCGCTGCTGGCCGACCGCAGGCTCGAATACGTACTCCCGGGATGGAGCTACGCGCCCCATCAGGTCCATGCGGTGTATCCGTCGAACCGCTACATTCCCATGAAGGTCCGGCGGTTCGTGGAAGAGCTGTCCACCTACCTTCGAACGATCGGTGCCTTCGTGCATTCGCGCCAGGAACGCCAGCCGACGCAAGCACGTTCGATGCGCGCGTAGCGGCAAGGGCAATTTCGTCGGGACTAGCAGCGTGGGGACGGGTTCGTGGCCATCCGTCTCTCCGACGACGAGGTAGCTACAGTCAGAGGCACCATTGCAGCCGAAATCACGCCGAGAAGGTCGTCGCGAGCGGCGCCATCGCGGGCTTGCAGCGACAGACCCTGCATGACGGTCGCATAGAAGGCTCCAAGGCCGGACACGTCCGTGTCCTCCGGAAGATCGCCATCACGGATCCCTTGCTCGAGCCGCTGTCGAATCCGGTTGACCGTCTCGCGCCTGAGCCCGACCAGATACTGCCTCACCCCCTGGTTCTCAGGCAGACAGTTCACGAGGCCGAGGATCAGCATGCAGCCCCCGGAGGAAGGGGTAAGCGCTATCTCCGCGCTCGCGCGAAGCATTGCCTCAATCGCACCCCGGGCGTCGGCAGCTTCCTCAAGCGCCCGCATGCTGCCGCTGCCGACCGTTGCCAAGTAGAGGTCGACCGCCTCACGGAACAGCGCCTCCTTGGAGCCGAACGCAGCATAGAAACTCGGTGGGTTGATCCCCATGGCAGTCGTGAGGTCAACGAGCTGAGCGCCCTCATAACCCTTGGCCCAGAACACCTCCATAGCGCGCTGAAGCGCGGTGTCGCGGCTGAAGCTGCGGGGACGTCCCCGGTTGGACATGCGGATCCTTTCTGTAGTTGTTTTTACATAAAGCCATTGACCCGTGGGTTCAAGGATCCTACACCATTTCTGTAGCGAAGGTTACAGAAAGGGTGTCCCATGGCCGAAGACACGCAGACGAATGCCCGGATTGAGACGATCAGGAGCTACTTCAGGCGGGTTGATGCGAGGGATCCGTCCCTCCTTGACCTGTTCACCGATGATGTGGAGTTCTTCTTTCCGAAGTTCGGCCCTGCACGCGGCAAAGAGGCCGTCATCACGTTTGGTGAGCGGCTGGCAAAGCATCTGGCGAGCCTTGAACATGACATCGACGGCCTGAATTTCATTGTCGCCGGCGACACGATCGCGGTCGAGGGAAAGGAATGGGGGGTGACGCGGAGGGGCGTTCACTGGCCTGATGGCACAGTATCACAAGGGCTGTTCTGCAACGTGTTCGAATTCGACGGGCTTCTGATCCGCCGCACGTACATCTATGTCGATCCGGACTTCACCGGCGAGGATCACGATCGCGTTCGCCTCCTCCGTGGAGAGGTCGCAGCCTAGCTGCCGCCCAAGAACACGCGACGGACGCCGGATGACTGCGTCTTGTGCTCCGAGGGTTAATCGGCCGTCTAGTGGCCATTGCTACCGAATGCCGTTTCGATCGGCCTGCCTGGATGTGGAGTTTCGAAGCATCGCATGAGCGTCGTCGATTGAATCCGGTGGATCGCAGTCGTTGTCCTTCAGGAAACACAAAGGAGATGCCATGACGGAGACGACGCGCGACGTAGTCGAGGAGTTCTTTCGCCGTGCCGGTTCGGGAGCAAGCCCCGAGCACATCGCGGATATGGTCAGCGAGAATGTCGACTGGTTCGTCGCCGGGGACACGGCGGTGGTTCCGTGGATCGGGCGCAAGACAGGAAAATCAGGGGTCGCCGAGTTCTATCGGCAACTCCGGTCGCGGGTGACCTCCGAACGCTTCGACGTCTCACAGATCGTCGTGCAGGATGACCGGGCCGTCGCCCTCGGCTATCTGGAGTCGCGCGTGAAGAGCACGGGCAAGCTCATCCGCTCCGAGTTCGCGTTCGATTTCACCGTCAAGGCCGGACGGATCGTCCGCTTCCGCCTCTTCGAGGACAGCTTCGCGGTCGCTCGCGCGGTTGCGTGTCCCGCCCCTGGTTCTGAACCAAGCTGAGATCGTCTGTTGCTTGCTGGAGTTTCCTCACCGGGTTCGACGGTCTGCCGATCATTGAGCGTCGCTACAGCCGAGCCCGGCGACTGGTAGGGTAGATGGGATCATGGGAAGTCTGTTGGTGTTTCTGGGAGGACGCCTGGTCATTTCCGACGGGGTTCGCTCGTTTTTAAGGAATTAAGTTCGATCTCCTGCTCCGGAGGCTGGCAGCTTCGTCGATCAACCATTCCCGTACGGCTTCAACGTGACCATCGGCGTGTCCTTCGGGGGTTACGACGTAGAATCCATGCCCCGCGAGCGACGGCCCGAAAGGAACGACAAGCGTACCATTCGCCAATTCGTCAGCAATCAGAGTAAGACCGGACAGCGCAATCCCCTGACCGGACGCAGCAGCCTGGATGGCATGGGTCTCGTCGGTGAAGACGATGTCGCTCCCTCGTCGCCGGTAGGGAAGACCTGCCTCGGCAAACCAGCGTGGCCAGAGGGGTGTCCCCTCGTCGATCAGCCGCCACTCACTGTGGATGAGGGCATGATCATCAAGAGCCGTCGGATCGCAGATATTGAGGCGCGGACTGCAAGCCGGCGCGAATGTCTCCTGAAACAGGAGGTCTGAACGGCAACGGGGATACGTGCCGGTGCCGTACCGGACCGCAATGTCGGCTGTGCCCGCTCTGAGATCGATAACATCGTCTGACGCAAGCAACCGCAGATTTAATCCGGGAAACCTGGCGCGGAATGCTGCCGCCTTGGGCACAAGCCATTTTGAGGTAAATGCCATTGTGGATGTCAGCGTCACCGTCGTGGCAGACTTGAACGCCGAGACCCGCTCAACTGCCTGAGCGATGGTGTCGAAGCCGTCTCGCAACGGGGCGAACAGAGTCTGGCCCGCTGGCGTCATGATCACGCGCCTCGTGCGACGCTCGAACAGCTTCTGCCCAAGCGTCTCCTCGAGAAGCCGGATCTGATGGCTAATGGCCGTTGGCGTGACGGCGAGTTCGTCAGCAGCCCGTTTGAAGCTCAGGTGACGGGCGGCGGCCTCGAAGGCCCGCAGGGCGGCAAGGGGCGGCAGTTTTCTCATGGACCGACCTATAGCTGAATTTTACTCATCCAACGACTGAGCAATTCGATTTTGTCGGACGTCAGATCCGACGCCACAATCCGGTCAAGCCTTTCATCAGGCCGGCTCTTCACGACAGCATAAGATGAGCTTGGCTCATCCCGTGGCAGGGGCCGACAGGAAAGCACCTCTCAGTCCTCAGGAGATCTTCATGGCGACAATCCTCCACATCGACGCAAGTGCACGGCCCGGGCGATCCGACCGGGACCGGTTCGGATCACATACTCGCCGGCTGACAGCGCGGTTCGTTGAACGGTGGGCTGTGGCGCGGCCTAACGACCGGATCATCTATCGGGATGTCGGGCAGACGCCGCCGCAGCCAGTGACAGGACGGTGGATCCACGCGGCCTTCACAAAACCAGAACAGCGCGAGTCATGGATGCAGGAGGTGCTCGCTGAAAGCGATGCCCTGATTGAGGAGTTGCTGGCCGCTGACCTGATCGTCGCCGGAGTGCCGATGTACAACTTCGGCCCTCCGGCGCAATTCAAGGCATACATCGACAACATCGTCAGGGTCGGGCGCACCTTCGGGTTTGACCGCTCGCGCCCGGGCGATCCCTACTGGCCGCTTCTCACGGAATACGGTAAGCGCCTCATCATCCTGAGCTCGCGAGGGGACTATGGTTATGATCCCGGTGAGCGCAGTCACCCTATGAACCACGTCGAGTCGAGCATCCGAACTGCTTTCGGGTACGTCGGCATCACCGAGGTCGAAACGGCTGCGGCCGAATACGATGAGTTTTCTGACGTGCGTCTCCAGTCTTCGCTCGCCCGGGCCGAAGCAGCCGTGGATGCGCTGGTTGATCGGCTCCTTGCGGTCGGACTGCCAAATCTGGCGGCGTGAGACTTGTGGGCGTATCAGGCGTTCATCTGCGAAACGGCCTCCCCGGCATCGGCGAAGGTTAGAATGGTCGCCACAAAATGTGGGAAGCGATTAGAACGGCGGTGTCGCGAGGAGTTGCGGGTTATGTGAGCACTTATTCCGTGTTGCATCGGTCGGAATAATGCTCTTGGAATATTCCGAGAGTTAAGCCATTCTACATACACACAAATATGCCTGACCCCCTATTATTAGTGTGGCAGCACGACGGGGTGCTCGTAAACCCTAGTGCATTCTTACGTGAGTGAGGACGCTCACATAGGTTGGCGAGAATCTCGCTAACGGCGCCTCAAACGAAGGCAAAATCTAGCGCACCCTTGAGGGGCTGACAAACTACGACAAAGGCCGCTTGCAGCGGCCTTCTGTCATTTGTGGGAGAAAACTTGCCACCGTGGCGGACACGCCACTCTCGCGGAGAGGGTGCTCAGAAACCGACCTCATTAGAGCGCCAACAGCGCCCCTTATTTGAGGTGGCCTTGAACATTCCCTTCCCGACCCGAAAAGTCGCTCAGCGGGGCTCTAATAGCCTCGCAATCAAGTAATGCAACTTTGTGTCATACACCCAATGTTTGTCCGGCCGTGAACCTGAGCGTGTTGGCAAGCAGATGTGACGACACCCATAGGATGTCAAAACCATCCAGGGTCATCCTCGACCTCACTCATAATCGGCATCACTCCGCTTTCTCAGGGAAATGCGGCGTGATGCAGAGGGGAAGGCGTTAAAGGTGTCAAAAATACGGGGCGGCAGCCGGTGAACGGACCTGCGAAGAGTAGTGTGCTGTATGTGTACCTACAGCCAAAAATTTGCCTTTTCGGGGCCTGCTACTTCCTTTCTGCTAGCTATAGTTCTTCCTCCCGCTGTTTCGGCGGGAGGATATGTGAGCGAGTGACAGCTTTCCCTCGATGGACGTAAGCTGGTGGGCTGCAGCAGGTGGTTTTGATAAAGAACGCCAGAGGGGTGGGAGGTTAGTCTCCCGCCCCTCCTGCTTTTTCGAAATAGGCCTGTGCGGCACCTATTAGTTTGTCGGCAAGTGAGGGCGTCGGCAGTTCATTCTACCGAATGAAGATTGAGGGCTATGGTAGGACCTTGATCTCGAGGCCGCATCAGACCCTAGGGCTCCTTCATTCGCGAAGAGGCTCGCAAACCAGGTAGGCTTACCTATTTCATGACTATGGGTACGAGGACGAAGCCGGTGATCATCGAATACGGGATGGACTCTGAGGGACAGCGCACGGCCACTTCCCCACATTATCGCGGGCTCCTGGCCCGCGGGCAGTCAGACGAGGAGGCCGCCCGAAACCTTATGGCTATGATCGAACTGGTGGAGGAGCACCGTAAACAAGCCCAATCCCACCGAGGAAACGAGCTTTCCCTTTAGCCTGCTTCACAAGCCTCGTCTGGCCTCAGCGATAACCACGATCTGAGGGAACATTGCCGGAAAAGCGACCGCATTAGAGCCTCGCCACGCCCATCAAAGCGAGATGACCTGGAGCATTCCCTTCCAGAAGTGAAAAGTTGTTCGGAGCCGCTCCAAACGGCTTTCAGCGCCATCCGCTACTTAGTTGCTATGATCGAATAGGTTCATCCAAGTCTCGAACGAGGCTGCCCCAGGCGTTCCGCGCAAACTAGTTTCGACTGACTCTTACCCAACACCGGCAGGGGTAGTGCTGGCGGCAACGGATGCGTGGCCGTTGTGCTCTTGGTTAGTCGGGAGGCATCTCGGCTGTCAGTGCGGGAGCAGAGTTTCGCTGATAATTTAGTCAAGCACTGCGACAAGGCGGTATCGGCCTTGTCGTTCAGCGCAGGCTCCGACTGTTAATCCTAGCGACCTCAGGAGGGCGGTCGTCACTCTACGGAGAACTTCCGCATTCCTCTCGGAAGCTGACAATTAGCCAAAGTCTCGGATGTGCCAGAAGCGGTCCTTTGCAGTGAATGCTCCGGCCTAGAGTTAATCATCAGTTCGCCGCTGTGTTCGTCCGCCTCAACGGCCACTGCCACGATCCTCGGTAAAAGGGCTGTGGCACTTGGAGGCTGGGTTCGGTAAATGCAACGTTCGTGATGCGCCGCACTTCAAAACAGCGGAAGAAGTCAGAGCTTGGGTTGAGCAAACCATGAACGGCAAGGCCGTGTAAGCCGCAGAGCCTCTTCGGTCACAAGGGCCGACGATGACCGACTGGTTCGGCGCGTGAAGCGACAATCTCTGCCACCGTTGGTCTGTCCTCGTCGAGCCCGTTCGTTCCGGCATCAGAGGCTCGGGCCCGCTCGAATGCTGGAGGTCTGCTGCTCTTCTGCTCTGCTTGTTGGCGGCACTGAGACAATACCGATCCTTAGGAATTAACTCTGTTCACCACAAACCTTGGTTTAGTTTTCGTAAATGGCTCATCATGGCGTGTCTTTCGAGATGATGAAGCAAATGATAGTACGAGACATCGACCTTGTGGCTGAGCTACTCGCGAGGATCGGGGGATCCTGGCATCCGGAGAGGCCGCGCCCTGCTCCCAATGGAACTTCCAGCCGCCACCGCGACGTGGCGCGTCTCATCCTCGCTGAGCTTCGCCGGAGGGACGCGGCGCGCAATGAGGCTTTGGGCCTAACCCCGGAACCGACCGGGCAGGACGTGGGGTCGGGCCCCGCTGACAGGGTCGAGATCCCCGTTGGCACCGTGGTTACCTACTGTCCTCCAGGTGATACGCGGACGACCATCTGCACGGTCGAGAAGATCGAGCGCGGCCGCGCGTACCTTGTCCCCGTGCGCCGGGAGATCGGCTGGATCTCCACAAACACGCTCCAGTCACTGCCGTCTCAAACCGGCCGTCCAAAAATCGGTACTTGGTCAAGGACAGGTCAAGCCCTGCCGTATCGGAATGGCGGAACATCGCTGCGGCTCAACGCGGCCGTTGCATCAAGCGGCACGGAACGGCGACCAGGCGCTCAGGCCGCCAAGGTGGCCACCGCCGCATCGGATCTAGGCCTGGAGCCTGTGGGCGCGGCCGCCCAGGCACGTCTTCCGCAAAAAAACTCGACCGCTCCCGCGGCGCCCTCGGGAAAACCGCCGCAAAAGGCGAGCGCCCCCTCGCAGGTACTCTCTGTCGAAGCCCCTGATACTCCGTCCAAGCCGGCGAAGGGTGGAACAGCGGCAACGAAAGTTCAGCACTTTTTCGACTCGTCCGGTCAATGGGTTGCCTTCCGCCTCCATCGCAACGACCGCTATTTGTTCAATGCGAAAGGGAAATGGATCGGCTGGTTCCCGTGGAAGGACGGCGAGGCTGTCGACATCCACGGCCGCTATCTCGGAACGGTGCTGGACACGGACCGGATATACCGGAAGACGTCGTCCCCGCCGAGCGGGCGTAAAGCCGGTTCTGTATCGCCCCCCGGCGATCCAGGCTATGTGGGCTATACGGAACGCGTGGCCTTTTGCCAGCCGCCATACGGGTATCAGGACATCGACTGGGCGAGCCTTCCTGTCGGCCAGGGTGGCCGGCTCAAAAGCACCCGCTTGGCGGCGCCTACCAAAGCCGGCTACTTGCACCGTTTCCTGTCGATGATCGGCCTGACCAGCTTGTCGAGCAGGATCGAGCGCACGATGCGGCCTACCGATGCAAGGCGAAACGTGCCCTATCGTTGCAGGCGTTCGTCCGCCGCTGAAGAGACCATCGAAACGATCCCGACCGCGGGCATGCTGAAAAAGGTGATGTAAAATGGTTGAAGATCAGGTCGAGATCGTAGCAGATCTCCTCGCGAGGATCGGGGGCTCCTGGTACCCGGATCGCACCCGTACCGCGCTCAGGGTCGTGAGCGACCGCCATCGCGAGGTGGCTCGCCTCGTTTTCGAGGCCCTGGGCCGCCCCACGGAGGCAACGCAGGAAGAGCAAACGGCCTCGGGGCGCGGGGCTGCCGCCACCAGCTTCAACTTTGCCAAGGAAGACCAGTTGTATGTTGGCGCAACAGTGATCTACCGACCTGTCGGCGAGAAGAGGGCGATCACGTGCCAAGTCGAGAAAATGGACCGTGGCCGCGCCTTGCTTGTCCCTGTCGGTCAGGAGGTGGGCTGGGTGCCGATACGCACAATCCGGCCACTGACGCCCGGTACGGATGGGTGAGCAGGAAACGTCTGCGCCCGTCTCGGCTGCGATTTGAAGGAGACCGGCGAAGGGTTCACGCGCCCGAGCAGTTGGGTGATGCCAAAGTAACCGGCCCATCCTGAATCCGGAGAGGGCGGTGGGCCGAGGATATGAGATCGGCCTCGGCTTTCCTCCATCGACAGCGGCCATGGTCGCCTGTCCACGGACTGCGTGCAGGGCCACAAGTGACCACACAAGCATCAGAAGGCTGCCAGACGCTAATCATCCTGCTCAGGCACAGCACGCCAAATCGGAGGAGATTCCGCTTCGGGTCAACCTGAGCCATTGAGCTCTTGCCTATGAGGGTCAGCTCACGCCGCCAATGCGGAATTTCGGCTAAGGTCCGCCCGGTGCCATTAGCGGCCCTTGCAAGAAGCTGTGTTGAGAGGATCTGCACTTGCATTTCCGATAGTAATTCCATAAGTCTCGACATATGGAATCAGATGCTGTCATCCTCGCCCTCGCAGCCCTCGCCCAGCCGACCCGCCTTGACGTGTTCCGCCTCCTGGTGACGCACGAACCCGACGGCCTGCCTGCGGGCGACGTCGCCCGGGAGCTGGCGGTTCCTCACAACACCATGTCCTCACACCTGGGGATCCTGTCCCGGGCGGGCCTCGTCCGCTCCGAGCGCCGCAGCCGCTCGATCATCTACCGCGCCGATCTCGACCGCCTGCGGGAGGTCGTGACCTTCCTGCTCAAGGATTGCTGCGGCGGACACCCGGACGTGTGCGCCCCTCTCGTCGACGCCCTGACGCCCTGCTGCCCTCCCAAGGAGAAAGCCCATGGCTGACCGTGCCTACAACGTTCTGTTCCTGTGCACGGGCAACTCAGCCCGCTCGATCATGGGCGAGGGCATCCTGCGCAAGGACGGCGCCGGACGCTTCAACGCCTTCTCGGCCGGAAGCACGCCAAAGGGCAGGGTCAACCCGTTCGCCCTGAAGGTGCTGGAGAGTTTCGACTACCCCTCGCAGGGCTACCGCTCGAAGAGCTGGGACGAGTTCGCCATGTCCGATGCGCCCGCCATGGATTTCGTGTTCACGGTCTGCGACAACGCCGCGGGCGAGGCCTGTCCGGTCTGGCCAGGCCAGCCGATGACCGCCCACTGGGGCATCGCGGATCCCGCCGTCGTCGAGGGTTCCGACATCGAGAAGGAGCGGGCCTTCGTCCAGGCCTTCAAGTACCTGAAGAACCGCATCTCCGTCTTCATGGCCTTGCCGATGGCGAGCCTCGACCAGGTCGCCCTCACCCATCACCTGCGGGAGATCGGCCGCCTCGAGGGCGCGACCCCCGCCGCCGTTCTCCCCTTCGACCGCCGCTCCGCCTGAGGATCTGCCATGGACGTCATCATCTACCACAACCCGGATTGCGGCACGTCCCGCAACACGCTGGCGATGATCCGCAATGCCGGGATCGAGCCGCACGTCATCGAGTACCTGAAGACGCCGCCGACGCGGCTCCTGCTGCGGCAGCTCATCAACCGCATGGGCGTCCCGGTCCGCAATGTCATCCGCGAGAAGGGCACGCCCTACCACGAGCTCGGGCTCGACGATCCGTCCCTGCCCGACGACCAGCTCCTCGACGCCATGATGGCGCACCCGATCCTGATCAACCGTCCGATCGTCGTGAGCCCCAAGGGCGTGCGCCTGTGCCGTCCGTCCGAGGCCGTTCTCGACCTCCTGCCGCCGCAGCAGGGCGAGTTCGTCAAGGAGGACGGCGAGCGCGTGGTGGACGAGCACGGCCGCCGCGTGGCGACCGCCTGAAGGATTTTCCCATGTCCGTGTTCGAACGCTACCTGACCCTCTGGGTCGCCCTGTGCATCGTCGCCGGCATCGCCCTCGGCCACGTCTTCCCCGGGTTCTTCCACGCCGTCGGCGCGCTCGAGGTCGCCAAGGTCAACCTGCCGGTGGCGGCGCTGATCTGGCTCATGATCATCCCGATGCTGATCAAGATCGACTTCGCCTCGCTCGGGCGGGTGCGCGAGCATTGGCGCGGCATCGGCGTGACCCTGTTCATCAACTGGGCGGTGAAGCCGTTCTCGATGGCGGCGCTCGGCTGGCTGTTCATCGGCTACGTATTCAGGCCCTACCTGCCCGCCGACCAGATCAACTCCTACATCGCCGGCCTGATCATCCTGGCGGCCGCACCGTGCACGGCGATGGTGTTCGTGTGGAGCCACCTGACCAAGGGCGAGCCTCATTTCACGCTGAGCCAGGTGGCTCTCAATGACGTGATCATGGTGGTGGCCTTCGCGCCCATCGTCGGCCTCTTGCTCGGCCTGTCCGCCATCACCGTGCCGTGGGACACGCTCGTGCTCTCGGTCGTGCTCTACATCGTCATCCCGGTGATCCTCGCCCAGTTCCTGCGCTCGCGCCTGCTGGCCAGCGGTGGCGAGGCGTCCCTGACCGGATTGCTCCGGGTCTTGCAGCCGCTGTCGCTGGTGTCGCTGCTCGCCACCCTGGTGCTGCTGTTCGGCTTCCAGGGCGAGCAGATCCTGGCCCAGCCCCTGATCATCGCCATGCTGGCCGTGCCGATCCTGATCCAGGTCTACTTCAACTCCGGCTTGGCCTACCTGCTCAACCGGATCGCGGGCGAGCAGCACTGCGTCGCCGGCCCCTCCGCCCTGATCGGCGCCTCGAACTTCTTCGAGCTCGCCGTGGCCGCCGCCATCAGCCTGTTCGGCTTCAACTCGGGCGCGGCGCTGGCGACCGTCGTCGGCGTTCTGATCGAGGTGCCCGTGATGCTCTCGGTGGTGTGGATCGTGAACCGCAGCCAGGGCTGGTACGAGCGCGGTGCCGTGCGGCACAGGCCGCCTTCCGCTGCACCCAAGCGGGGAGTCCAGCCCGGTGAGTGACCTTCCCAACATCGACGTCTCGGCCCTCAACGTGCCGGACCTCGGCAAGCTGGAGCCGCAGCGCGTGTCGGCGCACCCTCCCCGCATTCTCCTGCTCTACGGCTCGCTGCGGGAGCGGTCCTACAGTCGTTTCCTCACCCTCGAGGCCGAGCGCCTGCTCCGGCACTTCGGCTGCGAGACCCGTATCTTCGATCCGCGCGGGTTGCCGTTGCCGGACGCGACCGCCAGCGACCATCCCAAGGTCCAGGAACTTCGCGAACTGTCGCTCTGGTCCGGGGGCCAGGTCTGGTGCAGCCCCGAGCGCCACGGGGCCATGAGCGCGGTGATGAAGGCGCAGATCGACTGGATCCCGCTTTCCGTGGGCGCCGTGCGCCCGACGCAGGGCCGGACGCTGGCCGTGATGCAGGTGTCGGGCGGCTCGCAGTCGTTCAACGCCGTCAACCAGATGCGGGTGCTCGGGCGCTGGATGCGGATGGTGACGATCCCGAACCAGTCCTCAGTCGCCAAGGCCTTCCAGGAGTTCGACGAGGCCGGACGGATGAAGCCGTCCTCCTACTACGACCGCATGGTGGACGTGATGGAGGAGTTGGTGAAGTTCACGCTGCTGACGCGCGACCGCTCCGACTACCTCACCGACCGCTACAGCGAGCGCAAGGAAGCGGCGGAGAAGGAATCCAGGCGCCTCGCCGCGGAAGCCATGAGGCACGAGGTCAAGGCGGCCGAGTAGAACGGATCGGCAGGCTCGGATGGGCAACCTCGGCTTCGTCGCGGCGTTGCCCTGACGGACGTATGCAGGAGCCAAGGCCATGTCCGACCAGAAGTCAGGTGACGATCACCCCCACAAGCCGAAGCTCAATCCCGGGGACCAAGCCGAGCTGGATACCCCCGGGGCGGGTGAGAACGTCTGCCGCGAGTGCAAGGGCACCGGGAAGCTCGGCGACAAGGAATGCCCGATCTGCGGTGGGACAGGTATCGTCATTGAGGAGATCGGCGGCGCATAAGGCGGGCCCGGCCGTTGCCTCACCTTTCCGCCATGTGCACCAGCTCGTGGATTTGTCTGACGATGGTCGCAGCGTGGCAGGGCTTCGGCACGAAGCGTCCGGCATCCGGGATCTCGTCCGGTCCAGGCCGGGCGTAGCCAGAGGAGATCAACAACCGGACATGCGGCCACCGCGCGTGCACCTGCTCGGCAAGCTCCATGCCGTCCATGGAGCCCGGCATGTGCACGTCCGTGAACAGCACCTGGATCTCATCGGAGCGCGCCTCCAACACCGCCATGGCGACATCGGCGTTCGCCGCCTCCAGAACCTGGAAGCCCGCCTCCTCCAGCTCGTCGGCGGCCGTCATGCGGACCAGCGGCTCGTCCTCCACCAGCAGGACGACGGGGGATCGTTCGTTGCATCCTGTCCCATGTCATGTCACCGGCGGCTGCGGGTCATGGATGGCCTTCTCGGCCTGAACCAGCACGTCGAGGCCACGCCACGGCTTCGGCATGAAGGTAACGCAGTCCGGAAGGTCATCGGACAGCGCGCCGGGATCCCCCGAGGTGAGCACGACCCTGACCGTCGGCCAGAGCGTGCATGCGGCCTTCGCGAGCTGGACCCCATCCATCTCTCCCGGCAGGCGGACATCGGCGAAGATCATCGCTACCTCGCCCCCGCGCTCCTGGAGGCAGTCCAGCGCGGCTTCCGCGCTCTCGACCTCCACCACGTCGAGCGGTGTCTCCTCCAGCAGGACGGCGGCAAGCGCCCGGACGTCGGGATCGTCCTCGACGATCAGCGCGACGTGCGGCTCAGGCTGCATCGCGGTCAAGGTCGGCCTCCCTGATTCCCATCTGGCGCAGGATGGCCACGAGCGGATCCGGGATCGGAGCGTCGAGCACGTCCCGATAGGTCTCGGCAAAGGCGCGCGCGATCATGAAGGTGGCGACATCCGGATGAAGGTCGTTAACATGGGGCAGGCGTGCGGCGCCTGAGGCGTCGTGGGGCATCGATGCTCTCCTTGGGTTCTTGTCGGACGGACCCATCGCGGTGGCACACGCCGTCCTGGGTTAACACATGTTAAGGAGGTGAACCGCCGATCCAGTGGCCGGTTTCAGCGTGGCGGCAAATTGACCATGAGTTGCAAGCTATTTCGATGAAACCGGAAATACCGCTTGACGGACGATGTCGCCGCCCTCATCCTATTTCCATGAAAGTCGAACAAGCAGCCAAGCAACTCGAAGCGCTCGGGAACGTCACCCGCCTGGAGGTCTACCGCATGCTGGTGCGCGCCGGGGAGGCGGGCCTGCCCGTGGGACACATCCAGGAGCGCCTCGGCATCCCGCCGTCGACGCTCTCGCATCATCTCCATCGGCTCCTGCTGACGGGACTGGTGACGCAGGAGCGGCAGGCCACGACCCTCATCTGCCGGGCGAACTACCCGGTGATGCGGGATCTCGTCGGCTACCTGGTGGATGAGTGCTGTGCCGACGCCGGATGCTCGACCCGGGCGGAAAACGCCGCCTGATTTATTTTGCCCGCTATTTCCATCCTCCCGGAAATAGCGAACCGAGATGCCACCATGACACCGGAGACTGCCCATGACCTCGCATGAGACCCTTCCCGTCGCCGTCATCGGCGCAGGTCCCGTCGGATTGGCCGCCGCCGCCCACCTCATCCAGCGAGGTTTGCCCGTGAAGGTCTACGAGGCAGGTGAGACGGTCGCCGCCCACGTCCGCGACTGGGGCCACGTCCGCCTGTTCTCGCCGTGGGAGTACAACACCGACACGGCCGCCCGTGCGCTGCTCGAGGCCCATGGCTGGCAGGAGCCGCCCGGGAAGGCCATGCCGACGGGATCGGACCTGTACGAATCCTATCTCAGGCCGCTCGCCGCGACGCCGGAGATGGCGGCGGTGATCGAGACCAACGCGAAGGTGACGGCGATCACCCGGCATGGCGCCGACAAGGTCCTCAGCAAGGGCCGTGGCACCAAGCCGTTCGTGCTCGCTGTCTCCGACGGGAACGGCGCCATCCGGCGCGACTTGGCGCGGGCGGTGATCGACGCCTCCGGGACGTGGACGGCACCGAATCCCTTGGGTGCGGGCGGAATCATCGCCGAGGGCGAGGCCGAGAACGCGGCAAGCATCGCCTACGGCATCCCCGACGTCGGCGGACGCGACCGCGCCACCTATGAAGGTAAAACGACCCTCGTCGTCGGCGCCGGGCACTCGGCCGCCAACGTCCTCCTCGACCTCGCGAAGCTGGCGGAGCGCAACCTCGCGACGTCCATCGTGTGGGCGACCCGTGGCGAGAATCTCATGCGGGTGTACGGCGGCGGCCGTGCCGACCAACTCCCGGCCCGCGGCGAACTCGGCTCCAGCCTCAAGGCGCTCGTCGACAGCGGCCGGATCACGCTGGTCTCCGGCTTCTCGGTCGTCCGCGTGCGGGCCACTGGCGAACAGGTCGTGGTCGAAGGCGAGACGGCGAACGGCCTCCGCGAGGTCGGCCCCGTCGACCGGATCGTGGTGTCCACCGGCCAGCGCCCGGACCTGAACCTCACCCGCGAACTGCGGCTCGACCTCGACCCGTGGCTGGAGAGTTCCAAGGCGCTCGGGCCGCTGATCGACCCCAACCTGCACTCCTGCGGATCGGTCCCGCCGCACGGCCATCGCGAACTCGCCCACCCGGAACCGGGCTTTTACGCGGTTGGCATCAAGAGTTACGGGCGTGCCCCGACCTTCCTGATGCTGACCGGCTACGAGCAGGTCCGCTCGGTCGTGGCGGCCATCGCCGGAGACCTCGCGGCCGCCGACGACGTCCACCTCGTCCTGCCGGAGACAGGCGTGTGCTCGACCAACCTTCCCGTCGACGGTACGCCGGCATCCTCGGGCTGCTGTGGCGGTCCCGCCCCGGCGACAGTGAATGCCTGCTGCGTCGCCGAGGCCAAGGCCGAGGGCCAGAGCGGATGCGGCTGTGGTCCCGCGAAGGCACCGGAGAAGGTTGCGGAACCTGCGGGCTGCTGCTGAGATCAGCCCGTGTCGAACCCAGTGAGTGAGTCCCTGGCGAACGAATCCGCCCTGCCGAAGCCGAGTCCGAGGGTGGTCATCTCCGCCCTCGGGATCACGCAGATCCTCGCCTGGGGATCGTCCTTCTACCTGCCGGCCGTGCTCGCCCAGCCGATCGCCGCCGACACCGGATGGTCGCTCGGCTGGGTCGTGGGCGGGCTGTCCGTCGGCCTGCTCGCGGCCGGGCTGGTCGCGCCGCGGGTCGGGCGCACCATCGACGCCAAGGGCGGCCGTCCGGTCCTCGTCGCCAGCTCAGTGCTGCTCGCCGCCGGGCTCGCCACCCTCGCGCTCGCCGACAGTCTTCCCGGCTACCTGATAGCTTGGCTGGTGATGGGCCTCGGCATGGGGTCGGGTCTCTACGATGCCGGGTTCGCCACGCTGGGCCGCGTGTACGGCCGGGATGCGCGTCGCGCGATCACCACCCTGACCCTGTGGGGCGGTTTCGCCAGCACGGTCTGCTGGCCGCTCAGCGCGTGGCTCGTCGAGCACTTCGGCTGGCGCGGAGCCTGTGCGGCCTACGCCGCGATCCAGGTTCTCGTGTCCCTTCCGCTTCACGCCCTCGTCGTCCCCGGCATCGGGTCGGTGCGGAGCATCAACAAGGCATCCGGCACGAAGCCCGGTGTGCCCTCCCCGTCCCCACTGACCGGAAGCCGGCGCACCCGCGCGTTCGCGCTGCTCGCCACGATCCTCACCCTCGGGGCGGTCACGGCCTCCATGATCGGGGGGCACCTGCTCACCCTCCTCCAAGCCCGTGGCCTCGGGCTGGCGGCAGCCGTCGCCCTCGGCGCGCTGGTCGGCCCCTTTCAGGTCGGCGCCCGCATCGTCGAGATGGCCTTCGGCCGCCACTATCACCCGATCTGGACCATGGCGGCCTCCGTTACCCTCGTCGCGAGCGGGATCATCCTGCTTCTTCTCGGCTTCCCCATTCTGGCGCTTGCTCTTGCACTCTACGGCGCCGGGAACGGCATCGGCTTCCTTGCAGGGATGACGTCCCTGAACATCGCCCTCGTGGGGCTGCTGTGGGTGACCACCCGGGAGGGCTGAGTTCAGCCCGATGCCCCGGCCATAGCGGCGCGCAGGCGCCGATCGTAAGCGCTGGCCAGGTCGTGGAGGGCTGCCGCCGTGTCACCGACGAAGGACGAGCCGTGCATCAGGGCCAGGGTGCGCGGGGCCAGGTCTGCCAGCCGGCGAACCGTCGGCGCGATGCTCGGCCCGAGGCTCGTGTCGTAGAAGATGTCCTCGGCCGCGAGCGCCGGGCCGACGATGTCGCCTTCGGTGATCGCGGGGCCGTTGCCCAGATGCGTAAAGAGATCGCCGCAGAACAGCGTCCCGGTGGTCTCCTCGTAGATCACTCCTGCATCCCAGCCGTGCGGCACATGGGGCGTGTCGATGTACTGGATCCGCTTGCCGCCGATGTCGATCACCTCGCCGTTCGACAGCACCCGCGGCGGGCGGTCCGCCATGTCGTTCAGAGAGACGAGGCATCCGGTCATCCCATGCGCGACCTGCGCGTTCGGGGCCACGGCTAGCCATTCGTTCATGGCACCGCACTCGTCGGCCTCGTAGTGGCCGAACGTGATCCAGCGCAGGTCCTGGACGAGCATGATCCGGGAAACGGCTTCGGACACGAGCGGAAACATCTTCCGCAACCCGGTATGGAACAGGAGCGGCTCATCGCCGAGCACGAGGAACTGGTTGAAGGTGAAGCCGGCCGGCGGCACGATGTCGGGCACGTGGGTCGAGAGGCGGTAGATGCGGTCGCCGATCTCATCGATGCGGGTTTCCATCGGGCTGCTCCCTGGGTTGCCCCTGCCCGAGGATTAGAACCGACTAACGGTTCGGAAGTGCGGCAGGCCTGGCCCTTCTCAGGAAACATCGACGGCCTCTGCATCCAAGGCGGCGAGGAGGTTGCGGGACAGCTCGCGCGCCGTCCTGGTCGCGCCGACCAGGGTGGCCGAAGCAAACCCCGTCCAGTCGCCGTAGCCCATCAGCCAGAGGCGCGGCTCGCGGACCGAGCGGTTGCCGTCGACCCCGATTCGGCCATCCGGTGTGATGATGCCGAGAGTGCGCAGGTGATCGAGCGCGGGCCGGAAGCCCGTGCACCAGATCACGGCATCGACCTGTGTCTCGGAGCCGTCCTCCCAGACGACGCCCGTGCGGGTGAAGCGCGTAAAGGGCCGCACGCTCTCGAGGGCGCCGCGCTCCCGCGCCTCCTTCACGGGCGGCACCATGACGATGTTGGCCAGCCCTCCGGCCGGAGGGCCGCCATTGTCCCCCTGCCCGCGGTACCGGTCCGTCGCCCGCCGGAAGAGCACCCGGCCGTCGACGTCGTCCGGCAGGAACTGGGGCGCCGAGACGGTGACCCAGGTGGCGTGGGCCACCCGGGAAACCTCGGCGAGGATCTGCGCCCCCGAGTTGCCGCCGCCGACGACGAGCACCGTCTTGCCGCGGAAGGGCTCGGGATCGCGGTAGCGTGCCGAGTGAAGCTGGTCGCCCTCGAAGAGCTCGGCGCCCGGATAGGCCGGGACGTAGGGGTGGCTCCACGTTCCCGTGGCGCTGACCACTGCCTGCGCACGCCATAAGCCCCGGTCGGTCTCGACCCGAAGGATACTATCCTCCCGCACGACCGTTCGCACCCGCACGGGATGCATGACGGGCAGGTCGTAGCGGCGCTCGTAGCGGCCGAGGTAGTCGATCACCTCGTCCCTGCCCGGGAAGCCTCCGCCTCGGCTCGGCGGCATCTGCCAGCCCGGCAGGGAGCCGTACTCCGCCGGGGAGAACAGCGTCAGCGAGTCCCAGCCGTGGAGCCATGCCCCGCCGGGGCGATCCTGTGCATCCAGGATGACGAAGTCGCGTCCGGCCCGCTTCAGGTAGTAGCCGACGGCGAGGCCCGCCTGTCCTCCACCGACGATCACCACGTCCGTTCGGGCCTGTGTCATGAGGGAGTCTCCCGTTGCCGCGGGACTGCATCGTCACGCGTATTCGTGCGGGATCAGGATTATCCATTCCCCGACCGGACGCCACGGCCGATCGGATAAGTATCCGGCTCCATCCCCGTGCAATGCCCGATGGGATGCAAGCCTTGATTGACATCAATGTGAACCCGTTCCCGAAGGACGATGCTGCTCCTCACTTCATCAAGTCCGTCACGAGGAGATCCCCAATGCCCCAGCGTGAGATCGTGCTTTGCAACCCGGTGCGCACCGCCATCGGCACCTACAATGGCTCCCTGAAGTCAACGCCCGCGACGGACCTCGGGGCAGCCGTCATGCGCGAGACGCTGAAGCGGTCGGGCCTCCATGCAGGCAAGCTCGGCGCGGTGGTGATGGGCAACGTCGTGTAGGCCGGCAACAAGATGAACCCGGCCCGGCAGGCGGCCATTCATGGCGGCGTTCCGGTTGAGGTGCCCGCCATGACGGTCAACCGCGTCTGCGGATCCGGCGCACAGGCTATCCCTCGGCCGCGCAGGAGATCTGGCTCGGGCATCACGACGCTGCCATTGCGGGAGGCATGGAGAACATGGACATGGCCCCTTACCTGATGACCGGAGGGCGGTGGGGCTACCGGATGGGCACCGCCCAGATCTACGACAGCATGCTGCACGACGGCCTGAACGATGCCTTCTCCGGCGAGCATTCGGGCTGGCACACCGAGGACCTCGTCTCGCAGCACCAGATCTCCCGCGCCGACCAGGACCGTTGGGCCGCGCGATCGCAGCAGCGGTTCTCGAAGGCCCAGGCGGAGGGCAAGTTCGAGGATGAGATCGTCCCGATCGAAATCAAGGGCCGCAAGGGTCCGGAGCAGTTTGCCCGCGACGAGCACAACCGCGCCGACACGACCCTCGAGAGCCTGTCAAAGCTGAAGCCCGCCTTCCGCAAGGACGGCACGATCACGGCCGGCAATGCGCCCGGGCTCAACACGGGCGCGGCCGCGATGATCGTCGCCGAGCGCGGCTTCGCCGAGCGGAACGACCTGACGCCCAGCGTGCGCCTCGTTTCCTACGGCGTCGGTGCGGTGGAGCCGGGCATGTTCGGCATCGGACCGGTGCCGGCCGTGCGCCAGGCCCTGGAGCGGGCCGGATGGTCGGTGAAGGATGTCGACCGCGTCGAGATCAACGAGGCCTTCGCCGCCATCGCGCTCGCCGTGACCCGCGAGCTGGGACTCGCCGAAGACATCGTCAACGTGGAGGGCGGCGCGATTGCCCATGGCCACCCCATCGGGGCGACGGGCGCGGTCCTGACCACGCGGCTCGCCCACTCCATGCAGAGGGACGGGCTGAAGCGCGGAATCGTGACCCTGTGCATCGGCGGCGGCCAGGGCATTGCCCTTGCCCTCGAGACGCTCTCCTGAGACCGGACAGGCACAAGGCTTGACGATCATGTCGGAACGGCACCCACTCGGCCTGCTCGCTCGCCCGCCCCGCCATCTCTTCTTCACGGGCAAGGGCGGCGTCGGCAAGACCTCGGTGGCCTGCGCTGTCTCGCTGGCCCTGGCCGAGGCGGGCAAGACGGTCCTGCTCGTGAGTACCGATCCGGCCTCCAATCTCGACGAGATGCTCGGGGTCGCGTTGAGCGACAGGCCCACGCTCGTGCCTGGGGCTCCCGGCCTGTCGGCGTTGAACATCGACCCCGAGGCGGCCGCGGACGCATACCGGGCGAGAGTGATCGGCCAGATGCGTGATGCGAGCCAACAGGAGCGTGACACCGTCCGTGAGCAACTCTCCGGCGCCTGCACCATGGAGATCGCCGCGTTCGACGAGTTCGCGGGCCTCCTCGCCAGCGACGGGACCGGCTACGACCACATCGTCTTCGACACGGCCCCCACGGGACACACCCTGCGCCTCCTGAGCCTGCCGAAGGCATGGACCGGCTTCCTGGCCGGGAACGATCAGGGAGCCTCCTGCCTTGGTCCTCACTCCGGTCTTAAGATGCAGGAGGAGCGATTCAACACAGCGCTGGCCACGCTCTCCGATGCCCGCGAGACGGAGATCGTCCTGGTGACGCGCCCCGAGAAGAGCGCGTTGGCGGAAGCGGCCCGAACATCGGCAGAGCTCCAGGCACTCGGCCTGCTCAACCAGCGGCTCGTCATCAACGGCGTGTTCCATGCCTCACATCCCGACGATCCCATCGCGCGTTCCTTGGAGGACAACGGACAGCAGGCGTTGGCGACGATGCCAGCGACACTGCGCACGCTCGCCGCCGACACCATCCCGCTGCGTTCCTTCGACATGGTCGGCTTGCCGGCCCTGAGGGCGCTGCTCGCCCGGAAGACCTGGAAAGGGGCTCAAACGGCCACAGTCGATGACGGCTCCGCGCCTGCTGCGCTGCCGGAGGACGTGGGGGGACTTGATCGCCTGATCGATGACCTGGCGGCCCAGGGGCAAGGACTGATCATGGTGATGGGCAAGGGTGGCGTGGGCAAGACCACGGTGGCCGCCGCTGTCGCCGTCGGCCTGGTCCAGCGCGGGCACGACGTGCACCTCAGCACGACGGATCCGGCAGCACATCTGTCCATGACCGTGTCCGGAGATCTGCCGGGCCTGCGCGTCGACCGCATCGATCCGAAGGCGGAAACGGAGAAGTACATCGAGAAGATCATGGCGGCACGCGGTCCTTCCCTGGACGACGAAGGCCGCGCCATGCTGCGCGAGGACCTGCGCTCGCCCTGTACCGAGGAGGTCGCGGTGTTCCACGCCTTCTCGCGGATCGTCGCGGAGGCGCGCAGCGCCTTCGTGGTCCTGGACACCGCCCCGACGGGACACACGCTGCTCCTGCTGGACGCGACCGGAGCCTATCACCGGCAGATGACGCGACAGATCGCCGACACTCAGGAAACGCATGCCGGGGGCAAGGTCGTCACGCCGCTCATGCGGCTCCAGGATCCCGCGTACACGCACGTCATTCTCGTGACCCTGCCCGAAACCACCCCTGTCTCGGAAGCCGCCGCGCTCCAGGAGGACCTTCGCCGGGCGAGGATCGAGCCCTATGCCTGGGTGATCAACCGCAGCCTTCTCGCCGCCGGCACCCATGACCCGCTGCTGCGGATGCGGCTGGCCGGGGAAACGAAGCAGGTCGAGCGGGTCCGCAGGGATCTGGCCGACAAGGTCATCATCATTCCGTGGCTTGCCGACGCGCCGACCGGCGTGCCGGCGCTCATGAAGCTCGCGGCGGCGGATCATGAGGTGCCGAAGGATCGACACGGGAAGAGGCTGGCTTCGCCGAACAGGCCGTGACCTTTCCATCCGGTCGAACGGGCGGCACGGATGCCGCGCTCGGCGTTCTCTCCGGTTTGACCTGCGTGAACCTCGGGCTCGTCGAGCTGCTGTGGGTGACAGCCCGAAGGAGCTGATCCTCGGGCACGGCCAATTCCCGCGCGGGATCAGTCGGCTTCCCCCGCGTCGGGCTGCCAAGTCCGCAGGAGTTCCGAATCGGGCTCCGGCGGCGCTCCCTTGACCTTCACGGGCGTTCCGATCCCGACGAAGCACAGAAGCTTCTCGTTATCGGCGAGGTGGAAGGTGTGTTGCATTGCCTTCGTCGCGACCTTGCGGCCGCTCACGGCCATCGCACCGTAGCCCAGGAGGTCGGCGGCCAGAACCGCATAGCCCACCGCAGCCCCCGCCGACGCGCGCTGCTCGATCTCGGGAACCTCGGCGTTCTCTTGCACGCCGGAGATCACGGCCAGAAGCACCGGCGCATGGTGAGCCTTCTCACGGGCGCGCTCGAGCTTCCCGCCCGCGATGTCAGGATCGAGTTCGCGCTCGGCAGCCTCGAACGCATCCGCCAGGGCGTCACGTCGGTCGGGTGAGATGACGATAAAGCGGAATGGCTTCAGGCCCATGTGATCCGGCGCTCGGGAGGCCGCCCGCACGATCATGCGGATCTCGTCCTCGGACGGACCAGGTGCCGCCAGATGCCGGGGTGGCGTCGATCGCCTCGCGCAGACGCGACGCAGCAACCTCAGTCCGTCCGCCTTTGCGTCAGCGATTTCCGACGGGGCCGAGCCGGTGCTTGCCATGGTGCATGATCTCCTGCGTCACGTGAAAGCCGGCAACCGACATGTCACCGGCGCACCCGATGGATGAAGGCCCAGGATGCCACATCTCCCGACGACGTTCGAACGCTACGGCGCGGGATCGTCACGGGGTCACCATCGGATTATGATTGCTCCGACACGTCACCGTGCATCAATCCACCGGGAGGAGGCCGACGTTGTCCCGCCGCAAGCACCAAAGACGCGTGGAAGAGCACTACGGGACCCGGCTCGCGCCATGGATGGCCGGCACCCTGGGAGCCGGCATCCTGCTGATCCTGGCGATCTACGTCGCCACCATGCCCCTTTGAATCGAAGCCCCATTGCGGGCTGAGCCAAAGG
The DNA here is from genome assembly GCF_055792805.1 of Microvirga sp. HS2. NCBI lineage: Bacteria > Pseudomonadati > Pseudomonadota > Alphaproteobacteria > Hyphomicrobiales > Methylobacteriaceae > Microvirga > Microvirga sp. HS2. The sequence continues at coordinate 5,529 of NZ_JBVVAJ010000043.1, read as the reverse complement.
GATCAGGGAGCCGCAGATGATTGACGGGGTCCATGACCATCTGTCAGCCGCATCCGGCTCGATCGCCTGGCCCCAAGAGCCTGGCAGCCCGGGCTACCAGGCCCGCATCTGAGGATTGCTATGCAGGGGGCGTGTACTCCTTTTCCTTGAAGGACAGGCCCTTCACCGACTCGGGCGCGTCCGCGAGCTTGCGGATGTTGCCCCAGGTCTGCTTGTAGTTCGGGATGATGAACTCGTTCACCCCGGCCGAGACCACATTCCCGACGACGCCCATCGGGTAGGCGAACAGCATGAAGGTCTGCTTCGGCTTCGCCCGCTCGGTGGGATAGGCCATTGCTTGCGTCGAGCCGTTGTCGTTGTAGACCTCGACCAGGTCGCCGGGGTTGAGCTTTAGCTCCGCCATGTCCTGCGGATTCATCTCGATGAAGGGGTAAGGCCAGCGGTCCATCACCAGGTCGTTCTCCTGGTCGAGATAGGCGCTCTGCCAGACATGGTTCGTGCGCCCATTGTTGATCAGGAACGGGAACTTGTCCTTCTCGGCCTGCTTCCCGGGCGCCTCCAAGCCGCGCCACTGCGTCTCCATGAAGGTGGCCTTGCCGTCCTTCGTGTTGAACTTCCCGTCCGCGTACAGGCGCTTCGTCCCGATGATCCGTTCGGCACCGGCCGGAATCGCCTGCACCACGGGGGTCGCGGCCGGCGTGCCCGGCTGGACCGGCTCCTTCCCGCGGGCGCCCTCGATGGCGGGGCCCTGGACGACCATCCCGGGCGTCTGGCCGGTGGTCGTGCCCTGGGCGACCGCGCCCATGCCCTCGACGCCGGTCGCCGGCTCCTGGAAGCCGTTCGTGCCCATGGCCCGCAGCCGGGCGTAGGTGACGAACTCGCCGCCCTTCTCGTGCTGGTGGTAGCCGTCCATGAACGCGTCTTCCTCGGTCTTCCAGTCGAAGCCCTTGAAGCGGTCGGCGACGTCGTTCTTGCCCATCTCGCGGAAGACCCGCTCCAGGTTGTTGGCGATCCGCGCCGCGATCAGGCAGTCGGGCATCGACTGTCCGGGCGGGTCCATGTAGCGCTCGGTGAGGCGCATGCGCCGCTCGCCGTTCATCGACGTCAGGTTCATCTCGCCCGAGGTCGCGGCCGGCAGCCAGATATGGGCCGCCTGCCCGATCTGGGTCGGAATGATGTCGACGTCGACCGAGAACAGGCCACCCTTGCGGATCGCGCCCATGATCGCCGCCACCATCGCGGGACGGTCGCCCCAGGGCACGGCGGACATGGCATCCTTCACCAAGTCGGTCCGCTTCTTGTAGGCCTGCTTGAACTGGAGGGCGTTCAGGGTCGTCTTGTAGTGATCGCACCCCCAGATGTGGTGCACCCCGCCTTTGCCGTTGATCAGGAGCTGGTCGACGTAGGCGGCGGGCCGCCCGACATGGGCGTCGGACGGACGGGAATACCCCTCCTGGTGCCCGCCGAGGCGGACGCAACCCCCGCCGGGACGGCCAATGTTGCCGGTGGCCAGCGCGACGTTCACGAGCGCACCGTTGGTGCGATAGTTGTCGTTGCCCCAGATCAGCCCTTTCTCGTAGGCGATCATCGTGCGCCGCCGCGCCCCGCCCGCCTTCGGCTGGGCGATCCACTCCGCCGACTGGCGGATCTGGTCGACGGTCAAGCCCGTGATGCGTGCGGCATCTTCCAGGCTGGTCCGGTTGCCCGCGAGCGCCTTGTCGAAGTCCTTCGTCGAGGCGTCGACGAACGGCTTGTCGACCCAGCCCTTGTCCGCGATGTAGGTGAGCCACGCGTTGAACAGCGCGAGGTCGGTTCCCGGGTTGAGGGCGAGGTGCATGACCCGGTCCTTGCCGGCCTCCACCTCGCAGGCATTGATCGTTACGGTCCGCCGGGGATCGACGACAATGATCCTGGCAGGCTCGTGCGGCTCGCCCGGCAACTGCGCCTGTTTCTTATCCATGGATGTCCCGCGCAGGTTCGGGACCCAGTGGTTCAGGAAGTAGTTTGTCTGCGTCTCGAGCGAGTTCGCCCCGACCATCACCAGGGTGTCGGCGAGTTCCGCGTCCTCGTAGCAGTTGTTGAGCTCGCCCACGCCCATATCGCGGGTGGCATGGACCTCGGAGTTGTAGGCCGGGCGGTTGTGGATCCGGATGTTCTTGATCTTCATGGCGCCGAAGTAGAGCTTGCCGGTGCCCCAGGTGTTCTCGTAGCCGCCGCCGGCGCCGCCGTGGTCGTAGGCGGAGACGAAGAGGCCGTCCTCGCCCTGCTCGGCGATCACCGCCGCCGTGACGCGCGCCACGAGGTCGAGGGCATCCTCCCAGCTCGTCGGCTGCATCTGGCCGTAGCGCCAGACCATCGGGTCCGTCAGTCGTTGCTGCTCGGTGTTCCGCACGGGCGAGTAGGACATCTCGGCCATGCGGGCGCCGCGGATCGAACCGAGACCCGAGTTCACGACGCAGCCCTTGTCCGGCTTGATGACGATGTGGACGTCCTTCCCGTTCTGCCGGACGACGTTGTACATCGACGGGGAATACCACGCCTCGGTCTCGGCGCCCTGCTGCTGCGTGAGGTCGACGCCGAACTTGTTGCCGGACGGGTCCGTGGTGCCCTGCCGGTCGATGTCCCAGGTGTAGGCCTTGTAGCCGCACCCGACGATGCAGTAGTGGCACACCACGTTGTGTTCCCTCGCATCTGCCGGGATGATCGGAAGGCGGTCGATCTGTCGTTTGTAGGCCATCGCAACCTCCCTCAGAGCACGTTGGACAGGCGGCCGTAGAGGAGCTCATCGAGGCCCTCCGCGTAGATGTCGCCCTTGTCGTCGATTCGCAGCGAGTACTGCGGCAGGTTCTGGGTCGCGTGCCCCCAGGTCTCCTGGCCGCCGGCCTCGCAGTCGAAGACCGAGTAGTGCCCGGAGCAGTTCAGGGTGCGGGTCTGGGCGTTGTAGGCGAGCGGGTAACCCTTGTGCGGGCAGATCGTGGTGAAGCCGACGATGTCGCCGTCAGGGCCTGCGCCGCCCTGGACCCGTTTGCCGAGCTTGAGCAGGACGCCCGGCGCGTCCTTGTCCGGGTAGGCGACCTCCATCGGCTCGTTGACCTTGAGGTCCTTGACGTTGCCGAGCCGGTTGGAGGGATAGGTCACCCGGGCGGTCGGGATGGCCGCCTTGGCTTCCGGCGGCAGGACCGTGCTGGCGGCGGCGCCCGCCGCGACCATGCCGGCGCCTGACAGGAACCGGCGACGGCCGACGTCGACGAGAAGATCGCAGCGCTTCATGACCGTTGTCTCCCTCTGCTCGTGGGTGAGGACCCCGGTCAAGGGACCCTCGTTCGGTGCCCCACGTGTCAGGCGCCCGCTCGGCGCCGTTGCGGAAGTCTTCTATCGGGAAGTGGCCCCTGCTCGGTCATGCGTCCGGTGGCTGCCGTTGCCGGGGAACCGTCCTGCGGCGCCGGGACACGCGGACCGACGGTGGCGGGTGCGCTCGCTGCGAAGACCGGTGGCCCGTGCGGACCAGCGCGCACGTCGAAGCCTTCCTCCCGGTGCCATTCTCGTGGCTTTTGGAAAGCTACACCCGGCCGGAGCGGGGCGGCAACGATCCATACGAGGTAGCTGAGCTTGTGAGGCGAGGCTTGTCGGACGGGGATCGCGGGTGGACCGCTCCGGGTCAGCTCCTGAAGATTCCCTGCCGTTCGCGGACGTCAGTTTACGCCGGGTGAGCAGACCTCCACCTTAATTCCGAGAAATGCCATAATCGGAAGTTCCTCTGCATTACCACGGTGCGGGTTGGGTCAGAGCAGGGCAATCCCCCATCCTGCCTCCCCTCGGAATCCTCTGCGTACCGGACTTTTGTGCCAGACCAAGAGCACACAGGCTTGGTCAATGACAGCATGCGCTATGGCCCGGAGAAGCCGGATAGCCACCATGCTCCCATCGCGAGTGTAACCACAGTCATGGGCACTCCGATGCGCAGGTAGGTTCCGAACGCGACCTCGACGCCCGCCGCACGCGCCTTCTCGGCCACAATCAGGTTGGCGACCGAGCCCACCAAGGTGAGATTGCCGGCCAGCGTCGAGGCCATTGCGATCACCAGCCAGAGCCGCTGTTGGTCGGGAAGGCCCTCGATAAAGGGCCTGAGCACGAGCACGGCAGGTACGTTGCTCACCAGATTCGACAGAGCGGCCGTGATGCCGGTGAGAACCCAAGTGTTGGCCAGTTGCAGGTGGCGAACCGCCTCGATCACGTCAGAAGACAGCATAGCCTTCTCCGCCCCAGCCACCACGATGAACAGCCCGGCAAACATGAGCAACAAGGGGCCGTCGATCTCACGGTACACCTTGCCCGGCTTGACCTGCCGCGTTACCAGCAGGAGCGCGGCACCGGAAATCGCAGCTTTGGCGACCGGAACGCCGGCGAAGAATGCGACCACCACGCCCAAGGTGATCAGAATGGCCTTGATCATCTGGGGTTTGTGGATCCGTGCTGGTCCGGGATCCGCCAGAAGTGCTTTGGAGGTTCGGAACTCACTCCAGCACAGGGTCGCGATCAGAACGCCGACCAGGACCAAACCTGCCAGCGCCACAGGCGCCAGAGCGGCCGCAAACGTGGCGTAGGGAATCCGGGAGATCACCCCGATAATCATGTTCTGGGGATTGCCAGTGATCGTCGCGACGCTGCCCACGTTCGAACCCATGGCGACAGCGAGAAGGTACGGAACCGGGTTGCGGCCGAGCCGCTTGGTCACGTTCAGCACGAGCGGGGCCATCACGAGACACACGGCATCGTTGACGAGGAAAGCGGAGAAGACGCCCGTGGTCAGCGTGACTACCGACAACAACACCACGGGCGAATGGGCGTGGGTAACCGCCCAGCCGTCCATCAGGCGGAAGAAGCCCGAGAGCCGCAGATGCGCCACGATCACCATCATGCCAAGCAGCAGGGTAATCGTATCAAGATCGACGGCATGGTAGGCCTCCTCCGGAGTGAGCACGCCGGCTGCGAGCATGCATGAGGCCCCAAACAGGGCAATGCCGGCGCGGTCGAGCCGAAGCCCAGGTATGCGCCCGAGTGCAACACCGCCGTAGGTCAGAACGAAGATGGCCGCACTGGCCAGGGTCCTGGGATCCATCATCCGGTTCCGCTCGGAAGAGCCTTCGCCCCAAGAGCGGCGAGCCGGGCCGTCGCGCCCGAGGCTAATGGCCAAGCGATTGTTCTCGCGGTGGTTTCGCCCCTCATCCGTCGGTGCCCTCGGGCTCGAGAAGGTCGCCCAAGATAACGCGCCCGACATCCTAAGTCGCGGTCCAAAAGACGGATCCGCCCGAGCCTGGCCTGTTCCGCAGATATAGTCGGGCTACGAGTCCGCCTTTGAGAGACGGCGCAGCGTCGGTACCATATCCCACATTGAAGGTCCGCTCGGGGTCAGGAACCGAGATTCCCTATGCTTTCGGGACGTCCGGTTCGACGAAGATTGCTGACTTCGAGCTTAGGTCTCAGGCGTGCCAAGAGCGGCCCTTAGCGCTTTCTCAGCGAACACTTGGA
>NZ_JBVVAJ010000042.1:0-39431 GCF_055792805.1 Microvirga sp. HS2 | reverse complement strand
AGTGCGCTCGCGGCGGGTGAGATCGACAAGATAGCGCTTGAGCATGGGAGAGCCCTCCCTCAGATCCGCTCAGTTTACACCCCCTCGAACCATCCCGCAGCTCCCCTGTGGCAAAGGACTAGGGCGAGCGCCTCGCCGCGTTCGACGGCACGGCGAGCCTGATCGTAGTCGCGCTCGCGATCTGCCAGGGCTGCGGACGGCAGCAGGGCTGCGGCGAGGCCGAGGATGATCAGGTCGCAGCGGGTCTTGCTCATGAGGCGAGAATGCTTCCGGGCACCTGACAATCCGCTGACATGGATCAACAGGAGGCCGAAAGTGGCACGCCGCTAATGTCACCCTCATCGATCCGGGCACGCCGTTCGGATCGGGACCACAGGAGACCGATATGCGCACGATCATCATGACGACGGCCTTTCTCGCGGCAGGCCTTGCGACCCCAGTCCTGGCTGATGGCTCGGACAGCCGCTGCACCCGCAGCGCTGACGGCCGGATCGTCGCGGCAAGCGAAGTGAGCAACGGGCTGGAAGAGCTCGGCTACCGCGTGGACCGGATCAAGGCCGAGGATGGCTGCTACGAGATTCGGGCCATGAACGACAGCGGCTTTCCGATCAAGGCGGTCTACACCCAGGCCACAGGCGAGCTCGTCCAGGCCCGCCTTCGCTGAGCGGCAATCCAAACGACACCACAGAACGAAGAGTCAGGAGAGCCAGTCATGTTCACGATCAGATCCCTCGCCAGCGTTATGGCCGCGGTCGGCCTGACGGCTAGCTTTTCCGGGACGGTCCTCGTGGCCGCCCCGCAGGGGCACGAGAGCCACAGCGCGTCCGCTGTGGAGCTGACCCTCAACAACGGCCAGAAATGGCAGACCGACGAGGCCCTGCGCGCGGGGATGAGCCAGATCCGAGAGGTGATAGACGCCTCTCTGCCGTTGATCCAATCGCGACGTTACAGCGCGGCCGACCTATCAACGCTCGGCGACTGGGCGCAGGAGCAGGTCGACACCGTGGTGGCGAACTGCAGGCTGCCGGAGGAGGCCGACCTCCAACTCCATCTGGTGCTGACTCAGCTCCTCGATGGCGTCAACGCCTTGGCGCGGGAAGGCGGCCAGGATCAAGGTGCGGTGGCTATCGTTCAGGCGCTGAACGCCTATGGAGACCACTTCGACCACCCGGGCTGGAAGCCACTGGGTCAGTGAGAACGGGTAAGCCGCCAGCGGAGCTCGCGACCAAACACAGGACCGTTGTCGCAGGTTGACTCCAATCAACGACAGGAAGTGGCAGGGCCAGCCAATACGCGGCCGAGGCCTATGCTCAACAACTGGCTCTGATAAAGGCGAAGGCGTCAATGAGCCGGACGGGTTGCTGCTACGACAATGCTCCGATGGAATCGTTCTTCCATTCCTTGAAGGTAGAGTTGGTTCATCAGCGGAGTTGGGCGACCCGCGAAGGGGCGCGGCGGGATCCGTTCGGCTATACCGAGGGCTACTACAATCGGCAGCGCATTCACTCAGCCCTCGGGTATCTCACGCCCGAGCAAGCCGAGCGGACAGCGAGGTAACCCGGTGTCCACATAATCGGGGGAAGATCAGTTCTCGCCTTCTCAGGCCGCCAGCGCCCTTCCGCCAGGGCGATATCCAGTGCGCCACGCGGTTGGTGGCTGGCCCGACCAGCGCCGGAAGGCGCGGGTGAAGGCGCTGGCCTCCGAGTAGCCCAGCGCCGCCGCGATCTGGCTGAGAGGGATCCCGGTGTCACTCAGCAGATGGCAGGCAGCCTCGAACCGGACCTCGTTCGTCAGGGCTCGAAAGCCGGCGCCTTCGCGGTTCAGACGCCTGCTCAGGGTGCGCCGGTGCATCGCCAGCGACCCGGCGATCCGATCCGCCGTACAACGGGTGCTCGCCAGCCGGGTTCGCAGCATCCGCCGGATGTCGTCCGCCAACTCCGACGATGGGACACGCGTCAGGGCGGCGAGGCGCTCCTCCAGAAGCGCTCGGGATCGGCCCCGGTAATCCGCAGTTCCAAGTCATTGACCGGGAACACAATGTAGGCAGCCTCTTGATCAAACCGCACCGGCGCACGGAAGTGGCGGCGGTACACCTCCCGATCCGCGGGAGCGCCCCGAGGTAGAAGCACCTCCGTGGGGTTCCAGCCAGATCCGCACAGGGCACGGATTATGTTGACCATGCAGGCAGCCACTCCGTCCGCAATCTGGTCTACTCCCTGAAGACCTGGCTCATAGGTCAGGTACCTGAATACGGTCGCATCACCCTCAATATTCAGCGACGGCACCGCGCCCCGGCTCTGGCTGCCCAAGTACGAGACCAGGGTACGCAGGGCGTCGCCCATTGTCTCCGCATGCTGTATCAGGCGTCCCACCAGTCCGAGGGAATCGATTGTGGCCCGCTGGCCAACCGACAGACCGAAGTGCGGGCAGCGCGTACGCGCAACGCAGCACGCCAACAAGCGGCCGAGGGTGCTATAGGGGATCAGGTTCCTCTCATCGTTGATGTCATAGGCCGATGAATTCGACGCCCGTTCACTGTCGAAATGAGTCGGGTCAAGCCCGGCCTCGCGGATCACCTCGTTTGGATCGGCCCCGAACTCGCGCAGGAGCGGTACGATCTCCCTGGTCACTCCGACCCGAATGATCCCGGTCGACAACATCCGAGGCAAAGGCCTCGGGCTGAACCGTGCTCCGTCGAGATGGATAAGGTCTGCTCGGGCCATGTCCGCGCTCTTCCCATATCAGTATTGATCAGTATGGTTGAGCACAGCACCGGATGCGTCGGGCTGCGCCATGTCGGAAGGCCCTCCACTCACGTCCGAGTTTTTGTAAAGATCGGCCCCATCCGGAAAGCGGCGGACGGGACCGAGTTTACAAAGGCTGCAAGGGATGCGGGGAGATGCCTCTGCAAAATGGATTCTGGCAGATCCACGGGAAGAGGGAACTCGTGCGAATACGAGGCTTGAACGGTTTGGCCCTGCGCAGTGCAGGGAACAGGTCGGCGCTCAGGTTGCGGCGAGCCAGAGGCCCACAAGGCCCGGCAGGCCCTCGGCCCGGTCCTCACTGTCAAAGGCAGGCACGTCCCGACAGAGATTGCGTCCGACCGGCTCGACACTTCTGGCGATCAGGATATGCCGCTTCTTGAATATACAGGCTGAAGGATCGAAATGAAAATTTCCAGTCGAACGCCTGTCGCGGCGTAATTCGAACGAAGCGGCATAAGGGGGCAGATGGTACAGCGATTATTCTGCTGTTTGCGGGGCCACGCTGCGAAGGACTGGCGATACTGTTGTGCCCGCAGCCTATTCACGAGGTCCACGTAGGGCTGGCGCTTCTCGCAATGCGCGACATTGAGCTTTTCCTTGATATCGCTCTTCAGCCCCTCGTCACGGATGCTCATTTCAACGCTGTTCAACTCGACTGCGTGCAGAAAATCGATATCGCCCAGCATATGGAGAACCTCTCGCATCACGGAATCAAGGCTCGACGAGTACATGCGATAAGGCTGACGAGACTTGTCGGACATGGTCATTGCTCACGTGTCGCGTTGATCTTCAACACGGTGGCAGAATTAGCAAAGGTCGGATGTGACAACTACTCGGGGCGCTACGAGGTATAAGGTCGGCGCTATCCCGGATGCGCCCCTCAAGAAGCCGCCCGCGTCCCTAAAGATGCACACCCGACCGGCTGGTGACGACGATCATCGTAGTCCGGCGTGGCAGATCCAAGACATAAGTGGTTGGCTCGCACCAGGACTCGAAAGCCGACAGTCGTTGAGTGGTCAGGATGTGAAGGTTTGCCCTTATCCGGGCATTCCGATGGGCAATCCCGGTGTGTTTCGGCGTGCAATGTTCGTTGCCGATAGGATCGGCACACATTTGCAGGGACAATCTGGAGAATGCTCGGTGATTGTGGATGGTGGCACACCTGCTGATAGACCCGATCCGCTTTCTGACGCGAAGACCTCGGCCGCCCGCGCCTCCACGCTTCGAGCCTGGCGGAGCGCCGCACCCTCAGAGAGGCCGCTACCGATCTATATACCGGATCAAGCTGCTTGCTGACGTAAGGGGCCTGGCTCGGCGGAATGATCACGCAAGGTTCGAGGGATCCTATCGCGCAACCCGATGAGGGTCTTGGGGCGTCTTGAGGTGATCGCTCGGTTGTGCCGTTTCCTCTCGCAGCCCTGAGCGAAGGACCACGCCCTCACCTGGAACTCGTAGTCGTACGAGTTTCTTATTTTCCTGCCGTGCCGTATCAAAACTTCAACAAGTGTTGATTTAAGTATCTCGCACACCGTGGATTGGGATTGCGACTAATAGCGGTAGAAGGACAATGGCCATGAGGATAGTTGGGCCAATTGAATACATGAGACAATTCGAAATTATTGCTGCCTCGCATGAAATATGCACGATATATCTGCGTTCCGATCGCCCTGTTGGCAGCATATGGCCGTTCTTTCCTGGCTCAATCAGACAAGCAGCAAGCTAGCTTCGGGGTATGAGATGACGACTGATCAGGCCGGACGGCCAATCGAACGGATGTACGCTGAAATCGCTCGCTTGCAGGTCATAAACCAGTGCGAGGCTGACCTCGCCTGGGCCCTCTCTCACATGTTCGACGTACCCGAAGGTCCCGCGCGTCAGCGCAAGATGCGCGCAGGTCCGAACAAGCACGGATACCAAGAGCTTTCATCCTACAGACAGTTTCGGAGTACTCGAGATCAGGCTCGCGCTGCGGCCGTGTTGCACGGATCGGCCAGAGCACGCATCCGTTTGCGTCCTGCCTGAGTTCAGGTGGTGCAGTCGGACTTCGGGTGCGCAACAGTGCGGCTCAGGGCAGCAATGGCGAGGTCGACACCTGTCGCCAGGAGAGGCTCACGCACGCCGCTGTGTTCTTTGAATTATTCTGAAAAGGTCAGCCCCGTCATAGAACTTCCGGACGGGGCTGAGTTTGCCGAGGCTCGGCAAGAGGTCCGGGGCAAGAGGTGCGGGGATGGCCTCTGCAAACTGTATATCGGGCGTGCTGACAAAAGAAAAAACTCGTAAGAATACGAGCTTCCGAGCAGCGTGTGGGATTTCACGGGCCGCAGAGGAAGACCCTGATCCCATCCGAGAGCAAGTTTAGGGACATAGTCTTTGGATCGGCCCTTGGCGGAGACCATGGTGGCTCTCAGGTCGAGGCGGCAAGCCAGAGGCGGACGAGGTCCGGCAGGCCCTTGGCGCCGGTCTTCTCCAGGATATGGGCCCGGTGGAACTCGACCGTGCGATGGCTGACCCCGAGCTTCCGCGCGACCTCCTTGTTGGACTCGCCCGCAACCAGCCGCTGGAGCACCTCGCGCTCGCGCGAGGTCAGCATCGCCAGCGAACGGGCAGCCGCCTCGACGTCCGCTCCCTGTGAGGATGGGTGGGCCTGCTGTCTCAGTCCACCTTCGATAGCTGCAAGGAGCGCCTCGGCCTCGAACGGCTTCTCCAGGAAGTCCACCGCGCCCGCCTTCATGGCCGCAACCGCCAAGGGGATATCCCCGTGGCCCGTGATTAGGATCAGCGGCAGCCCGTCTCCCTCCGCCCGCAGCTTCTTGAGCAGGGCCAGGCCATCCATTCCCGGCATGCGGATATCGCTCACCACGCAGCCCGGTTCGAGCGGGGTGCGCGCCAGCACGTCCTCGGCCGAGGCATAGGTGCGGGCCTCGTATCCCGCATCTTCCAGGAGGGCCATGAGCGAGTCCCGCATGGCCTCGTCGTCATCCACCACGTGAATGGTGCGCCCGCTCGTCATCGGTCGCCTCCCTTTGTGCGGCTGGCATGGTGAAACGGAACACGGCGCCCCCGCCGGGGCGAGGCTCGGCCCGAAGGTGGCCGCCATGGGCTTCGACGATTGTCCGGCAGATCGAGAGCCCAATCCCCAGGCCAGTGGGCTTCGAGCTCATGAACGGCGTGAACAGGACCTCGGGATCCTGGGGAAGCCCCGGCCCGGAATCGGCCACCGAAATCTCCACCTCGGCATCGCCGACGGCCTTGGTGGTCACGACGAGCTCACGCGCGGGTTGCCCGCCCATGGCCTCAAGCGCATTCCGCACGAGATTGAACACCACCTGCTGGATCTGAACACTGTCCGCCAGGATCAACGGATCGGATGAATCGAAGTCGAGCCGCATCCGCAGCTCCGGATCCCGCTTGCCCACAAGCGCAAGCGCCACGGCATCCTCGACCAGGCGACGGGTATGGACCACGCGCTTGTCGGTCTCGCCACGGGTGACGAAGTCGCGCAGCCGCCGCAGGATCGCGCCGGCCCTCACGGTCTGCTCGGCTGCCTTCTCCAGCCGTGCCAGCGCACGCTCTGGTGCATCGGGAGTGCCCGCGCGCAGGGTCATGCGCGCGGCGTTCACGAAGTTCGCCGCCGCACCGAGCGGCTGGTTGAGCTCGTGCGCCAGAGCCGCCGCCATCTGGCCCATGGCGCTGAGGCGGGTGGCATGCAGCACCTGCGCCTGCAACTCGCGCAGGCGCTCGTGGGCCTCCCGGGACTCGGTGATATCGACATTCGCACCAAGGAGGCGGACCAGCCGACCGTCCGCATCGTAGATGGGCAGTCCTCGGTCGACAACCCAGCGCATCGAGCCGTCGGGCCGCACGATGCGGTACTCGTTCTCCAGTTGCCCGGATGCCATGGTGGCGGCTCTTATCCGCTGCGCGCGATCCCGGTCGTCTGGATGGACCTGGGCTAGCCACTCCTCCGCGCTCTGGTGGCCAGGTCCCTTGGGATCCAGACCATAAAGCCGGCAATACGCTTCCGAACAGGTGGCGACGCCGCGTACGGCGTCCCAGTCCCAGGTGCCGACGCCGCCCGCCTCCTGCGCCAGTCGGAGCCGCTCCTGGCTCTCGTGCAACGCCTCCGCCGCACTGCGCCGTGTGGCCTCGACACGGAGCGACTCCCGCGCCTCGGCGACCTCCCGCGACCGCCGATAGGTGGCGCCGACCAGCAGGATGAGGCCCAGGATGGCCGGCACGCCAAACCCCAGTTGCACCGCCACTGTCCTGCGCCACTGAGCCACGATCCCCGTGCGGGCACGCGCCGCAGAGGCATAGACGGGCCAGCTCTCGACCCGCCGGAACGCCGCGACGCGCTCCACGCCGTCCACGGTGGAGCGGCCATGCACCACGGCACGCTCTAAGCCTGCTGTCATGACCGGCAGCATGGGACTTCCGGTCGACAGGGGCGAGGGCGGACGATCGAAGCCGGAGCTGCGCGCGAGGAGCTCGCCGTCCGTGCGGACCAAAGCCACCGTATCCTCCGCGTGGCCGGAGAGCCGGCGCAGCCCTGCCGCCAGCTCGTTCGGGCGCAGGGAGGCCAGCACGACGCCGTGAAACGGGTCGGCGAGGTCCTGCCCTGGCGTGGGTTGCGCGCCAGCATCCGCGGCCTGAGCGCGGCGCTCGGCGATGCTGAAGAAGAGTTGCCCATCGAAGCGGCCGACGTGGATCTTGCTGACATACAGATTGGGCGTCGCTTGGTTGCGCAAGGCCTGAAAGAAGTCGCGATCGCGAAGATCCGCATCACGTGGCACCGGGAACACGTTGGCGCTGACGAGGGGGCGACCGTCGGCGTCGATGGCGTAGAGGGTCAGGAGCCATGGCCGCTCCGCCGCCATGCGCTGTAAGACCGCATGCAACTCACCCTCGCGCGCGCGGACCTCCTCGTCCGTCAAGCCACGGAGAAGATCGTCGACGCGGTCGGCCAGCAGCAGGTGCGCATCCAGCAGGTGAGCCGCGTATTCGGCCGCGGCATCGGCGGTGCGGGACAGCTCTGCCTCCGCCTGCCGCCAAGCCTGGCCCCAGGCGAGCCAGGCTCCGACGATCAGGATGCTGAGCGGCACCAGGACGGCCGCGACAAGCGGGGCCAGGACGGTGGGCGAGCGCGGCCCCGGCTCGGCAGCGGTCCTGTTCCCGGGCCGTCTCGTTCTGAGACTGATCAGTTTGCTCACAGGGCCATCACCCACATTGCCCCTGTCAAGTGACAGCTCCTACCTTACGGCCCCTTCGCTGATCGGGATACCCTGGTAGTCGTCCGAGCTGGTAGTTCCCCGAGGTTCGGATCGGTTTGCGATCCCGTACTTTCCAGCCAATACCCGGCTGCGACCGGCCAGGGGCCCGCGGCGGATCTGCTTGAGATTTGTCAACTCGCGTTTGGAAAGCCTCCGTCTAGTCTGAGGCCGTTGCGACGTGTTCTGCCTAGGCTTTCGATAAGCCTGTCCTGCTTGGTGGGGGCTTGGGCGGAATCCTCTACCGCTGGCTCAGCGAGGAGCCCGCAGCCGAGGTGACCGGCGTCACCCCGGCCGAATGAGATGAAGGCGAGTTCACGCTGCCGTTTGCCCAAATGCCGGCGAGGTGCGCCGGCGCCCATGAGCCGAGGAACGACATGATTAGAACATCCACGCTTTCCGCATCGCTGTGGGCCACCACGGCGGTGCTGTTTCTCGGTGCTGCGAATCCAGGCTTTGCCCAGACCTCTACCACACCAGAGCCGACGCAGCAGACGGCGCGGGCGCAGCGTCCGCCCAACATTCTCGCGATCTGGGGTGACGACATCGGCCAGTTCAACGTCAGCGCCTACAACATGGGAATGATGGGTTATCGGACGCCCAACATCGACCGCATCGCCCGCGAGGGCGCCCTATTCACCGACTGGTACGGTCAGCAAAGTTGCACTGCCGGACGCGCCGCCTTCATCACTGGCCAGTCGCCGAAAAGCCGTGCAGGAGGACAAGCCCTTCTTCCTGTGGTGGAATTCCACCCGGATGCACGTCTTCACGCACCTCAAGCCCGAGTCTCAAGGCAGGACCGGCCTTGGTGTCTATGCCGACGGCATGACCGAGCATGACGCCATGGTGGGGCAGTTGCTCGACAAGCTGAAGCAGCTTGGAATCGAGGACAATACGATCGTGATGTACTCGACCGACAACGGCGCCGAGACGTTTACCTGGCCCGACGGCGGCACGACGATGTTCCGGGGCGAAAAGAACACGCAGTGGGAGGGGGGATACCGGGTTCCGATGGCCATCCGCTGGCCGGGCGTGATCAAGCCGGGCACCATCAACAACGAGATCGCCTGCCATGAGGACATGCTGACGACCCTGCTGGACGCGGCCGGTGCTCCGAACGTGAAATCCGAACTGCTGCAAGGCAAGAAGATCGGCGACAGGACATACAAGGTGCATCTCGACGGCTACGACTTGCTGCCGGCTCTCAAGGGCGAGACCGCTTGGCCGCGCAAGGAGTTCCTGTACTGGACGGACGACGGTTCCGTGGCGGCGCTGCGCTACAACAACTGGAAGGTGACGTTCCTGAAGCAGAACGCGGAGGGGCTCCGGGTATGGCAGCAGCCGTTCGAGGAGCTGCGGGCTCCCATGCTGACCAATCTCCGCATGGATCCGTTCGAACGCGCCGAGGAGGAGAATGCGATGGGCTATCAGCAATGGTACATGGATCGCATGTTCCTGATTGCGCCGGCGGGAGCCTATGTCGGGCAATGGTTGCAGAGCTTCCGTGAGTTCCCGCCGCGCCAGAAGCCCGGGAGCTTCAACCTTGATCGGGTCATGGAAGCAGTCACCCGGGGAGCAGGCGACAAGTAGCCGATGATATGCGACAGTCCAGGAGGCCGCAAGGTGCGGCCTGCAAACCCGCTCATCAGCGGCGGAGATAGGCGCACCTGCCTTAATGTCAGGCGGGAGGCCCGCTCCAACACTAGACCCGCGGAGAGGTCCCTCTCGGCGCCGTGATGCCTACTTACGCCTAACCTCTAAGGTTGGATGCTGGCACTCTCGGTATCTTAGCGCATGTCTGCTTCGAATGTTTCGATACTGTCTCACGTCAGACTGTCCCGATGCGGTATTCCGAGTTCGCCGCTTTGCAGCTTTATTCGGTTCCTCGGATGGGCTTACCGGAATTGCAGAACCAAACAGCGCATGAAGTGGTCATCAATCTTTATCCGTTGCGGCTCGAGTCCTGCTCATCAGATCTCCTCAAAGCCGCCGCCCGCCGCAGTCATGCCTCCTGAAATGCGCAAGGACTCAATTGCGCCATGCTGCTCGATTGGAGCCACACCGGGTCCGTGGGTCTTAATGCCGCCGATGATCTCGATCTCGCGTGCCGAGCCGCCCGGCTTGATGCTCAGGCCGATCGCGGACAGCGTCGCCACCTTCCCCTTGACCAGCGACGGACCAGTCCCGCCAAATGTCTCAATACCGCGGCGCACGACCAGCCGGCTGCCCTTGTCACCACCACCGCTCACGAAAATACCGGAGCCCAGAACCGGCGCGCCGCTGCGGCCAGCCGAGAGGCTGACGAGGTCCGCGCTGACGACCACGTCGGCCTCAGGCTGCATGTTCCACAGGGTGAAGGCGCCCTGGAGGACATCGACGCCGTAGCCGTGTGGTCGTTCGCTCTCGCCCCGCGCGTCGGCCTCGATGATGTCGAGGCCGTTCACGTCGATATGCCCGCCCCGCACCTTGTCGCGCGCGAGGCGGTGTTCTTTGCGCTGTTGGCAAATCTGGTGATGTTGGTCGCCGCAATCGTTTCGATCCTGATCACGGTACCCAAAGGCAAAACTGCCGATCGCCGCTGACCCTTATCTCAAACGTGCCTCTGTCTTCCGGTCAAGTTCAACGCCCATGCACCGGCGTCTTACTGAAGAGTGCATAATGTTTTGAAGACATCCGTGAGCGCCGTAACACGCGCTTATCTATGGCACAGCGGTTCAGGGCGCCTCCTCGTCGTCCGAAGCGGCTGCTTCGGCGCGCTTCCGGGCGGAAAGTCGGGCCACCGGCAGATGCCAGCCATGCCCGATGGCCATGAAGCGCAGACCAAAACACAATGCTGCTCCGGTACCGGCCGAGACACCATAAGGGACGCCGAGCCTATCCCCAACCACGACAACGGAGGCACCGGCAAGGGCCGCGACCGCGTAGATGTCCGAACGCAGCACCTGCGGAATTTCGGCGAGGAGAACATCGCGCGTCATGCCGCCGCCGATCCCGCTCAGCATGCCCAGAAGGGCGGCCATGATCGGGTTCAGTCCAAATTGAATTGCCCTTTGAGCGCCTGTGACCGCAAAGAGCGACAGGCCGATCGCATCGAACAGCAGGACGGGGCTGCGAAGTTTGTCGACGCCGGCATACCAGATAAAGGTGATCAGTCCAGCCAGGATCGAAACCAGCAGATAGTACCCGTCCGTGAGTGCCGCCGGCGGCACTGCGCCGATCAGCACGTCGCGGGTAATTCCACCGAAGTTCCCGGCAACGAAGGACAGGACCAAGATGCCGAAAAGATCAAGGCGGCGGTTGATCGCCGCAACCGCCCCGCTGGTCGCGAAGACGAAGGTGCCGGCAAGGTCGAGAATGCGCACGAAGACGTCAATGGTGATCATGCCTGTCCGTTAGCGAAAACCCAGAGGACACAGCCATCTTTGACCCAAATCCTTCAACTTCCGTCCGCACCGAGCCAAGCCAACGCACCGACGACCAGCGCCTCAACACCCGTTTCCAGGGTCGGATGCAGCACCGGCGCGAATTGCGGACTGTGATTGACCGGCAGGTCGTTCAGTTTGCCCTCAGCCTTGGCCTTCGCATAGGTTGCCGGATCGGTGCCGCCGACGAACCAGAACACCGATGGCACCTGCCATGCGGTGCCAAAGCAGCCGAAATCCTCGCTCGCCGGCGCGGGACCGGTATGCTTTACCCGCTCGGGCGAAAAGTAGCCGCGAAAGGCTTCGGCGATACGGTTGCTGGCCGTCTCGTCGTTCACGTTCAGCGGGTAGCGGTCGAGCGGCGTGATCTCCGGCTTGCGCAGAGCGCCCGAGGCTTCGGCCTCGGCATTGACGATCCGCTCGATCGCCTTGAGCACTCGCTTGCGTACGCCGGTGTCGAACGTCCGCACGTTGAGCTTGATGGTCGCGTCGTCGGGAATGACGTTTTCCTTCGTGCCGGCCTGCAGAACGCCGATGGTCACCACCGCCGCCTCGGTGGCGGCGACCTCGCGGGACACGATGGTCTGGAGCCGTAGAACGACGGATGCGGCCATGACGACAGGATCGATGCTGGCCTGCGGCATCGATCCATGCGCACCGCGCCCGAACAGGCGGATCTGTAGACTGTCCGCCGCCGAGGTGATCGGGCCTGAGCTTCCAGCAACGAAACCGGCGGGACCGACCATCACGTGCTGGCCAAGCACGACTTCCGGCGTGGGGAAGCGTTGGAGCAGGCCGTCGTCGATCATCGCCTGCGCGCCTTGCGCAGTTTCCTCTCCCGGCTGGAAGACGGCCATCAGCGTGCCCTTCCAGGCATGGCGCCCCTGCGACAGCAAGGTCGCCGCGCCGACCAGCCAGGTGACATGCATGTCGTGGCCGCACATATGCCCGACCGGCACGGTCTTTCCCTCGGCGTCCGTCGCCGTGACCTTGCTGGCATAGGGGAGGCCTGTGTTCTCGGCGATCGGAAGCGCATCCATGTCAGCGCGCAGCATCACCGTGGGTCCGTCGCCATTGCGGAGCAGGCCCACGACCCCGGTCTTGCCGACGCCGGTCGTGACTTCAAAGCCAGCCTTCTTGAGCCGATCGGCGGCAATGCCTGCCGTCCGGGTCTCCTGCATCGACAGTTCGGGATGGGAATGGATGTCCTTGTAGAGTGTCTCCAGATCGGGCAGCAACTTGCCCATGTCCGCCAGAACTGCGGATGCGCCTTTCGGAGCGGTGTGTTCAGGCATCATGACCTCCTGCCGATAATCCATCGCCAGTGTCGGACGGTGGCCCGAACAGTACCAGCGGGCAGCACCAGCGGGACGTCCTCACGTAACTCGATTGCGTCATGTTCAGCGCCGACGCTCATTGCAGGACGTCGTAGGACCCGTGGCGATACACGCGGCCTGCTTTCATCACGAAGTCCACCTTCGTCGTCACTGAGATGTCGACCAGCGGGTCGCCCGGCATGGCGACAATGTCCGCTTTCTTGCCCGGCGCGAGGATCCCCAGCTCGTCGCGTTGCAGAAGCTCGGCGGCGACGCTGGTGGCCGCCTTCAGCGCGCGGGCCGACGACAGCCCGGCGGCCACCATCGCCTGAAATTCGAGGATGCCGTGGCTGAACGGGAACATCCCGCAGTCCGTACCATAGGCGACCTTCACTGCGCTGCGGGCAATGCGTTGTTGCGCCGCCTCGATCGCATCCACGTCGCGGCGGAACTTCCATACCGCCTGCTGGGGCAGCGTCCCGGCGTGCAGCAGCTCCTTGTCCTCGCGCGTCATCTGCATGGTGGGCACGAGAAACGCCCCGGCCTGTTCGGCCATGGCAATGCCCTCATCGTCGATCAGGTAGCAATGCTCCACGCTGCGCGCCCCAGCCCGCAGGGCCTGCTTGCACCCTTCCGCGGCACCCGTATGGACGGCCAGGGGCAGATCGAGCTGCTCGGCCGTCCGCGCGAGGCACTGCATCTCGTCCTCGAACCACGTGACCTTGGCCGGATCGTCGCCGAAGCTCATGTAGCCGCCGGTATTCATGGTCTTGATCCAGTCGCCGCCGAATGCATGCTCCATGCGGACGAGCTCGCGGATCTTGCCAGGCGAGTCGGCGACCCTCGACAGACCCAGTCGGCAGCGGCATGGGAACATGCCCTGTGCGTCCGCGTGCCCGCCGGTTGCGCTGATCATATGCGCGGCCACGACTAAACGTGGGCCGTGGACCCGGCCCGACTCCAGAGCGTCACGCAGGTTGATGGTCGGCCAATCCGGGTCTAGGGTCCCCATATCCCGCAGAGTGGTGAAACCGTAGCGCATGTATTGCTGGGCGTGATGCAAGCCATCGAGCGCCTTGACTGCGGAGCACTGCAGCGTCTGCTGTTTGAGGTTGAGACCGTCTAGGCAGAGGTGCACGTGGGTGTCAATGAAGCCTGGAGCGACCGTTCGGTTGCCGAGATCGATGACTGGCGCCCCCTCTGGTCGCCCAACCGACTCGGAAACCTCGATGGTGGTGTCGTCCTCGATCAGGATCTCGGTGGGTCCATGGAGCGTGTCACTAAGGCCGTCGAAGACCTTGCCGCAGATCAGCACCATCATGGCCATCGATCGCCTCCGCGAGCAATGATCGCTGCCAACGCGCCGACGCTTTCATCGGTTCCCGTCTGCGCCGGTCATCGACCCCACGCTGCGCTCTGGCCCTCATTCGCTCGTCGTTGCATAGGAACAACGCGGTGGCCATCGAACAAACCGACTAGCCCTGACGTTGACCGCTGAACAGGTCTTTTTCCATCAGAGAGGCAGGCCACCAGGACGGACCGGCCCAGCCGGAGGACTGCGAGCACGCCTCTGGTATCTGTCAGCGTATTGATGGCTTTTGCAACCGCCGCAGCGGCATTCTCGGCCGCGGTGAGGGCGACAGTACGAGCGGGGATGGGTCTCATGGTGGAACGCACGATCGACCGACGCAGTGTGCTCGTGGGAATGGCAGGCGCCGCATCCCTCGCGTCCCACGCTTCGCCCCAGACCACGGCCACGCCAGGGCCGCACAGGGCGGGCACCGGCACAGCCGGGCGCCAGTCGAAACCCAACATCCTGATCCTGTGCATGGACCAGTGGCAGACCCACATGCAGGTGCCGAACGCGGTCCAGTTCCCCGCGATGCGCCGCCTCGAAGGGCAGGGGGTGAGCTTTGACCGGCAGTACTGCACCGCTCCGATGTGTACGCCGTCGCGGGCGACCATGTGGACCGGCGTGCACGCCAAGCATACCGGTCTGTGGGACAACACCAACTTCGCCTGGATCGGTGAATTGTCGCGCGAAATCCCGACAATCGGGCACATGCTGCGCGACCAGGGCTACCACACCGCCTTCAAGGGCAAGTGGCACCTGTCGGATGTGCCTGCCGGCGAGGACGCACTCGAGTCCTACGGCTTTTCCGATTTTCAGCAATGGGGCGACATGTTCGGTTCGACCCTGCAGGGAGAGAAACTCGACGACACGGTTGCGTTCGAGGTGATCGACTGGCTGGAGCACAAGGCGCCGGAACTCGACCGGCCGTGGCTTCTGGTCTGCAGTCTCGTCAACCCGCATGACATCATGTATCTGCGCACGGACCCGGTCCAGGCGCCCAACCCCAACGGCATGGTGGCCGGTCATCAGTCCAGCGTGCAGCGGTTAGGCTGGTTCCAGCAGCAATGGGACGTTGCTCTGCCGGCCAATTTCGCGGACGACTACCGACTCCAGCCTTTCGGTGCGCGGTCGTACAAAGACAACGTCGACCTGAACTACGGGCGCATCCCAGACGCTCGCCGCGACCTCTGGCTCAGGCATCGCAACTACCTGATCAACTGCACGCGCCTGGCGGACGCGCAATTCACGCGGGTGCTCGATGCAGTGGACGCTTTGAACCTTTGGCAGGATACCGTGGTGATCCTCATCGAAGACCACGGCGAGATGAACGGTGCGCACCGCACCACCCAGAAGGGTGGCACGGCCTTCGACGAGGCCGCCATTGTGAACCTGACGGTGTGCGCCCCCAAAGGCCCTCGCGGACGTCGCACCGCGGCGGTGGGATCTCACCTCGACCTTGCGCCGACTCTGCTGGCCTTCGCTGGGCTCAGCGATGCCGACGTTCAGGAGCGCTATCCGCACCTGAAGGGGCGCAGCCTCCTGGCTCCGGTGTTCGATCCGGACACAGCCGGGCCGCGCGGCAGCGCCAACGCACCCAGCGACGGGGCGCTCGTGTGCTGGGACGGGCTGAATTCGCTCGACAATGACTGGGTGGCTACCGGGGCACTCAAGGCGACCGCCAGCTTTACGAGCAGCCCCTCCGGCAATCCCGAGCTGGCCCGGGAGAAGGCGGAGCAAACGTTGCGGGAAGTCGGACAGAAGTTCGGCGCGCCCGACTTCAGCAAGCGCACGTTCTTCCGTGCTGTGGTGGATGGTCAATACAAGTTGGTGCGCTGGTTCAGCCCGGAAGAGTACGGAAACCCGTCCACCTTCGACGAACTGTACGCACACAGCGACGTGGCCTTGTACGATTTGGTGAACGATCCTGGCGAGATGCAAAATCTGGCGCATCCGGACCACCCCGGCCATGACCGGGCATTGGTGGAGCGCATGTTGGCAAAGCTGCATGCGCTGGTGAGCCGCGAAATCGGCGAGGACCGAGCGCCGTTCAGCCTCGACCTGTTCGGCACACGCCAGCTAAAATACCGTTAGGGAGGAGCCTTCCAGCTCCCCTCCCGTCTAGGCTAGCATCACTGGCATCGGCGATGGCTCGGTTGATCCCGAAGGACCTGACAGCCCTACGGGCAGCTGAGATTTCCCGCCTCCGGAATGGCCAGGAAGGTGATGCTTGTCGGCGCGAGCTCAACTCGCCCCGCCTGAACGCGGCTGCCCCGCAAGTCCGGGAGCTCGTCCTGGGCCCCGAGCCTCAGCTCCTGTCCGTTCAACCGGACCCTGGCCGATTCCAGCTGGGGTGCCGTCAACGTGTAGCCGTCCGCCGCGTTCGGGATCTCGACCGCACTCGGCTGCGTCCGGCTGTTGTTGATCGCCAGCAGCGCAACGCCTCTGGGCGTCCCACGCAGGCAATGGGCATAAACATGAAAGCCCTCCTGGATTGGAACACCGGTCTCGAGCACGGTCGGGCCCATGAGCCGCCGCCACAGCAGCGCCGCCCAATAGTTCGGCTTCGGCTCCAGGGTTTTATCGTTCAGCAGACCGTAGTCGCTCGCCACCAGCGTGTTGTGGGCGACAACCCTGACCTCCTGCTTGGCGAGGCGGCCGAGCTGGTCCAGGTAGCGGAAAGTGTCGAGAAAGGTGTTGGCCCACGGGTTGCCGCCGCAGGCCGCGTCGGCGGTTTCGGTAAGCCAGAACGGCTTGCCGGGCTCGAACCGGTTCCGCAGCGTCCTGTAAAAGGCGAGTGTCTGATCGGTGCGCCCGAGCCACTCCTCCGTGAGCGCCGCCTCCCGGGTGGTCTGGGCGGCTGGGGCGCAGCGCTGAGAGGCTGCCCCATAATGGTGGTAGGAGAAAGCGTCGACAGAAGCCGGTTGCGAGGCGACCAGCAGCTCACGTGTCTTCAGAACCTCCGCGCTGCCGTAGCCCGAGATGACGCCCCAGTCGCCCGTCGTCTCGCCGACCGAGCCGGGTCCGAGGACGATCATGTCCGGAGCAGCCTCGTCGGCGAAGGCGCGGAACAGCTTGAAGTCGCGCCCGTAAGCAGCGGCGTCGTAACCTTGCGGTGCTCCGCCCATCGCGGCGAGCGTTGGCTCATTCATCCACTCCGCCGCCGCAATGCGACCGCCAACTGAGCGAGTGTAGTCGAGGAGCCGCTTCGCCTGCTCTGGGGTCCAGATGCCTTTGGCATCGCGGGTACCGACGCCGGTGGCAAACGAGGTGACGATCTCCGCGTCGACCGCCTTGGCGAAGTCGACCACGCCCTTCCA
The DNA here is from genome assembly GCF_055792805.1 of Microvirga sp. HS2. Classification (NCBI taxonomy): domain Bacteria; kingdom Pseudomonadati; phylum Pseudomonadota; class Alphaproteobacteria; order Hyphomicrobiales; family Methylobacteriaceae; genus Microvirga; species Microvirga sp. HS2. The sequence continues at coordinate 21,990 of NZ_JBVVAJ010000042.1, read as the reverse complement.
CTGTTGCTGGGTCAGAACGCCCGCGAAGCCGGCCGGCGGCTTCGCGGGGGCCTGCTCCGTTTCGGTGAAATAGGTGGTATTTGCCCAGGTTCCGCTGACTCGAACATAGGCTGGTCCAAGAGCAGCGGCCAGCTTGCGCAGCCGTGGATCGGCCAGGTCGATGGGCGGTCGGTATTCGTACACGGTCGGGTTCATGCCGGCGGGGGTGTCACCGCCCGACTGGGATGCGGACGAGGGTGCGGGCTGGCGCAGGGCGGCTTCGAGTTCCGGGCCGTAGGGCCGCCAGAACTTGCCACCGGTGACCTCCAGCATCTCGACGTTGTAGGACTGGTAGCGCTCGTCGACCATGCCGATCTTCGGCATGCCGGCCGGCATCAGGGAGAGGGTCTGGGCCACGGCCGGACCTCCCAATGTCATCGCTAGGGATGCGAACACAATGCTGGTGGAAGACCCACGCGGCCAATCCCTGCTCATCGCCCGTCTCCACGGAAGATTAGCCAAGACAACGGAAGATGCCTGCAGCTGTTCCGGCACAAATCCGATCCGCAACTGGAAGGGTTCGCCGCCGAGCATGGCTCAGGAACCTGCCGGTCCGAGATGCTGCGGCCGACACGGTGTTGCAGGTCCAAGGGACTCGTGACCTTTCGCCAACAGACGCGTTCTCTCAAGCGCGACACCAAGGGAACCCTCGTGTTGGGGGTCTGTTTGGTCGCGCCCCAACCTCGCTCAGACCCGTGGCCTCCACCGGACGCGATTGCCATGGAATACCCCCCGCCACCTCGGACGGTCGAAAGAACCAGGGACGACGCACCCGCGCAGTCGCTTCCGAAATACATCTGGTTTATGAGCGGTCGGCATCAAATCGGGCTGTGTGGGATGGCGCTCCTGATCGCGGCGCTCAGCACGGTCCCGCTCGAGCTTCAGCGGCAGATCGTCAATCGTGGCATCAGCGGTGCTGACGTATCTGTCCTTCTTACGCTCGGGAGCGTCTATCTCGTCGTCATCCTTGGCCAGAGCGCCCTGAAGTTCGGCCTGAAGTTATATCAAGGGTGGATCAGCGAGAGCGCGATTCGCGATTCACGCGAACGCCTCGCGCGCATCCACGAGAGCAGGCGCGCCACGATGGGATCGGATCCCGGTGGTCGCGCCGTATCGATCATTGGCTCGGAAATCGAGCAGGTGGGCGGGTTTGTCGGCGAGGGTGTGTCCGAGCCGATGGTCCAAGTGGCGACACTCGTGTTCATCGTCGGCTATCTGGCCTTCGTGGAACCGCTGATCATGGGCGTCGGTTTCGCGCTGCTCGTCCCGCAGGTCCTGATTGCCGTTCGGGTCCAGCACGCCATCAATCCGTTGGTGGCGATGCGGGTCGACCTTCTGCGGCGGCTGGGCGATCGCGTCGCTTCGACCGGAGACCCTGCAGGGGACGGAGATGGCAAGGAGATCGACGGCATCTACGACAATCGGATGCGGATTTACCTTCTGAAGTTCGCCGGGAAGAACGCGATGAACCTGCTCAATGCCCTGGCGCCTCTTGGTGCCCTGTTGATCGGGGGTTATCTGGTGATTCAAGGTAAAACAACGATTGGGACCGTTGTCGCGTTTATGTCTGGCTTCGAACGCCTGTCCGATCCCGCGCGTCAGTTGACCGTATTCTACAGAAGCGCCTCACAGGCCAGTGTTCACCACCGAAAGATCGCCGAGTGGATTTAGCTTCTCTCCGCCGCTCTTGGCCAGCATGCACCCGGCAGCGACCGCGGGCAGCTGGCGGCGGGGGATGTCAGCCAGCTGCCAGTTTCCTCACTTGGGATAAGGTATCGCAGATTGAGATTTCCGGGCCGGCACATTCGTGAACAGGACATTGAGTCCCTCGGCCATGGTCGGGTGGGTGAAGATGGCGTCACGCAAGGCCGTGTAGGGCAGCTTACTCAGCATCGCCGTCTGCACGACTGCGGTGACCTCGCCCGCGCTGCTGCCCAGCATGGTGAAGCCGAGAATGCGGTCGCTGCGCACATCGATGGGCACCTTCATGAAGCCGCGCGTCTCGCCGAGGGTCTTGGCGCGCAGGACCGAGGTCATCGGCAATGTGACCACCCGCACCTCGACGCCCTGCTGTCGCGCCTGGATCTCACTCAGCCCGACCCGCCCGAGTTCGGGGTCGATGAACATGCAGTAGGGCACCAGGCGGCCACGCGTCGTCCGCTCGCCGCCGGCCAGATTGTCGCGCACGATCCGGAAGTCGTCGAACGCCGCATGGGTGAATTGCGGGCTGCCGGCGCACTCGCCCATGGCCCAGACGCCGGGCGCAGTCGTCTCGAGGCGCTCGTTGACCTTGATATACCCTCGTCCATCGAGTTCGATGCCGGCACGGTCGAGGCCGATCCCGTGCGTGTTTGGCGTGCGCCCGGCCGCCACCAGGACATCGCTGCCCTCGATCGACCGCTCGCCCTGCGGTGTCGTGATCCGGAACCGCACCGTGACGCCGGAGCGGCCACCAACCGCTTTTGTCGCGGCGCCGAGGATGACCTCGATGCCATCTTACTCAAAGATCGCCCGGACCGCCTCAGCCACATCGGGATCCTCATGTCTCATGAGTTGAGGACCATGCTCGATGACCGTCACTCGGCAGCCGAAGCGGCGGAAAGCCTGTGCGAACTCCGCGCCGACGTAGCCGCCCCCGAGCACGGTCAGGTGCTCGGGCAGGCGATCGAGCTCAAGGATCTCGACCGGGGTCATGGGAGAAGCGTCGGCCAGCCCAGGGATATCGGGAACTGACGCATGGGTACCGAGATCGAGGAAGACGTGCTCGGCCTGGATCCGCCGTATTCCGCTCGCCGCGAGGGATACCTCGATCGTACGCGACGCGGCGAAGCGGCCCTCGCCGAGAATGAAGTCGAGACCTTTGGCCGCGAACTTCTTGCGGTGGGTTTCGACTAGGTCCGCGACCATCGCACGCTTGCGCTCGCGCACTCCTTCCATGTCGGTGGCTACCGGATCAGCTCGCAGGCCGTAGGCGGAGGCGTGGTGGAGCAAGTCCGCCACCTTGGCGCTATGGATTACGTTCTTGCTCGGCAGGCAGGCGATATTCGGACATGATCCGCCGATCAGGCCGCGCTCGACCACGACGGTTCGGCGGCCTTGCGCCGCAAGGTCCCAGGCAATGTATTTGCCTGGTTCACCGCCGCCAAGGATGAGGTTCTCGACTGTCTCAGTCTCACGCATGGCAGCCTCCGCAGGCTTGGCATGAGCATCAACCTGGACCCGGCTCACGGCTTTTTGGCGGTTGCGGGGCTGGTGAGGCTGCAATCAGATGTGTGACACGTGGGATCCCCTGTGTTAGCCGCAAGAGTTTCTCTTCGTGACAGCGGTCCGCGTTGGTCACGCGCTCGTGCTGGCGTAGGTGCTCAAGCCAGGAATCGACCAGGAAGGTCTCCACGAAGCGTCCGGGATGGGCCGCATCTTCAAACACCCCGCATGCATAGGCGCCATCGCGCTTGCGCTCGCGGGATAATGCCTCCATCGCCAAGAGGAATGCATCGCGATGCTGGGGCAGGACCTCGTACTCGATGGTGATCAGAACCGGGCCCTGATCGCCTTCGAACTCTTGGGCCACCACCGGCGGCGGCCAGTGCATGGAGGGCGCAAGATCGAGCCCAGCCGCCGTCAGGAGCCGCCAGCGCGACGACACGGGAACGGCTAGGACGGCGGCGGCTGCCGCGATGTAGAGCGTGAAAGGGAGCCCCCTGTGCGCGGCGAGTTCGCCCCAGATGATGCTGCCAATCGTCATCGCAGCGAAAACGACGGTCACATAGATCGCCAGCCCGCGAGCGCGCACCCAGTCCGGCAAAGCGACTTGGGCGGAAACGTTGAGGGTTGCCACGACACTGATCCAGGATAGGCCGGCGATAAGGCTCGCCGTCATAGCCATGACGGGCTCTCGCGCCAGCCCGAACAGCACGAGAGCCATCGCGGTGCCGAGCGTTCCTGAGGCAACGATCCGATCTGGACCGAGTTTGGCCTTAATTCCGGACAGCGCAAATGCACCTGCGATCGCCCCAGCCCCGATTGCACCAAGAAGAAGGCCGTAAAGTTCCGGTCCGCCGGCAATCTGGACCCGGTCTACGAGCGGAAGCAGCGCCCAGTACGCGCTCGCGACCAGGAAGAACCCGGCCGCTCGTTTCAGGGTCGCCCGCAAAGGCAGATTGTTTCGCGAATAGCGGAAGCCCGTGCGAATGGCACTCGCGAACCGCTCAGCCGGAAGGTGGGTTGCCATTTTTGGTGGCGGGCGCCACCAAAGCAAGGCTGCGACGGTCGCCAGATTGGCGATGGCGTTCACCCAGAACGGTGCCGCAAGTCCGATAATCGCGATGAGAGCGCCACCGAGCGCAGGGCCGATGGCGCGGCTGATGTTAATGCCGACGCTGTCGGCCGCCACGGCGGCTGGTAGGTCTTCCATCGGGACCAGCTGCGGCACGACCGATTGCCATGCGGGAGCTCCTAAGGCTGAGCCTGTTCCAGCCAGGAACACAAACAACAACAGCGAAGCCGGAATCATGAAGTCAAAAGAGACGAGTGCGGCAAGGACGGTAGCACTCACCGTGGTCCCAATCTCGACACTGATCAGGAACAACCGTCGGTCGACGATGTCGGCCAAGGCACCGGCCGGAAGGGCGAAGAGAAACATCGGCAGGCTGGCAGCGACCTGGACCAGCGATACTATCAACGGATGGGTATCCAGGCTGGTCATGAGCCAGCCTGAAGCAGCGCTGTACATCCAGTAGCCAATGTTGGCGACAAGCGTCGCGGTCCAGATTACCGCATAGGCTCGATACCGAAAGGGGGCCCACGGTGAAGCCCGGTTCGTTACGAGGGGTTTAGAGTGCTCTGCTCGAGCCATACGCATGCCCCGGATGATCGGGTTGGTACGCAACTCGGCGATGTGGACACTGCGCTGATCGAACGTGGCAAGTGCCCGAAACGGACCTGCGCCTCGTCCTGAGGCCGTCCATCCTAGAAGTCCCGCAGCAAGGCCGTAGAGACGCAGACGATAAACTGGTGAAACTACGGCTTGTTGATGGCAATCATCGTCGCCTTCCTGCAATGCTCCACTCACACCCAACGCACGTATGCGGCACACAGGACGCGCCGCAGGACGATCAAGACTTCCAGAGAATTCGCGCCATCCTACCCATTTCGCCTCTCATCCAACTCTATAGTCCTCAAACGAGACGGCAAGCTTCGGCTTTCGTCCGGATAACCCAAAGGCCGACTCTCTGTTGGCTCAGCTTCCCGGCTTACAAGCAGGCCATATGTCGAGATGAGGGTGCCATCGCTTCCATGATATAGGCGCATTGTGATGTCCATGATGAGGATCATGGGCATTCTTCGTGTTACAGGATAGCGGTAGTCCTGGAACGGTGATTTCCGGCGCCATTCGGTTCACCCGTTCTGAAGATTTGTAGCGCATCCTAGTGTCGGTCCAGATGCTCTGAGAAGGGCAAAGCGATGATCTTTCAGCAGACGCTGGCCAAGGCGTGTTCATATCCAGACTTCGACAGTCTCCCGGTTGGCGGCGTGTGGCGGAAGGGTCGAGCGGGTTGCAGCGGAGCCACCTTAGGCACGGTGAAGGATGACCTGTAACGGGCACGTTCAGGCTGAGCCACGGCTTTCCACCTGCGCAATTTCCTGAGGGCAGAAGTACCATGAATCAGCATCGAGTGTCTTTCCTGTTCGATCTTGACGGAACTCTCGTTGACAGCGTCTACGAGCATGTTCTGGCGTGGCACGAGGCGCTGGAAGCTGACGGGATTGAGCTCTCGGTCTGGCGCATCCATCGCAAGATCGGGATGTCGGGCGGGCTCTTCACGAACATGCTGTTGCGTGAGACCGGGCTGGCGATCGAGCCTCAGCGTATCGAACGGCTGCGGCGATTTCATGCCGAGGCGTATAATCGCCGCTCCGGCAGCATCCGGCCGCTACCAGGCGCTCGTCAGCTTCTCTCCTACTTGACCGAAGCGGGCATTCCCTGGGCCATCGCAACGAGCGGCCGAATCGAAACGGCAGGACCTGTTTTGAGGAACCTCGGCGTTGACCCCGCGAAGGTGCCCGTCATCACGCGCGACAAGGTGAGGCATGCCAAACCAGACCCGGACCTCTTCCTGGCAGCCGCCGATGCGCTCGGGCATCCGATCGAGAGCGCCTGCGTGGTCGGCGACAGCATCTGGGACATGCTGGCCGCCCGCCGAGCCGGTGCACTCGGGGTGGGCTTGCTCTCAGGCGGCTATGGGGAGGACGAGCTCTACCGCGCGAGCGCCTACCGGGTCTACGAGGATCCAGCTGATCTGCTGAAACATATCGACGAGGCGGGCGGAAGGCGGTGAGGCAATCTGCCTTCCGCCCACCTCAGTCCTGCGATGGCCGACGGTGGCGCCTCTCCAGGCTCTCAGGCGTCAGGGTCATCCTGTTGCGACGCCCGTCGTGATGCGCCAAAAATGTCCCACACCGCAATGAACATGGCTGCGATAACGGGGCCAAGGACGAAGCCGTTGAACCCAAACGACGCCAAGCCGCCCAAGGTCGAGATCAGCACGACATAGTCGGGCATCTTGGTGTCCTTGCCGACGAGGATTGGACGCAGGATGTTGTCCACTAGACCGATCACCAGCACGCCATAGGCGATGAGGATGAGCCCCTGGGCCGCAGCCCCAGTGGCTAGAAAGTAGATTGCGACCGGAGCCCAAACGAGGCCCGCACCAAATGCGGGCAGCAGGGACAGGAAGGCCATCAGAACCGCCCACAGCAGCGAGGCAGGAATACCCAGCAGCCAGAAGATCAGCCCTCCGAGGGCGCCCTGCACGAGCGCGACGAGAACATCCCCCTTGACCGTAGCCCGGATGACGACGGTGAATTTGCGGAACAGCGTTTGCCTCTGGTCGGGGCGCAGCGGCACGGCTTCAATGATGTGCCTCGACAAGCGGTCCCCGTCCCGCAGAAGGAAAAACAACAGGTAGAGCATCACGCCCAATCCGACGATGAAGTCGAATGTGCTCTGGCCGATGTTGACGGCCTGGGTGGCGAGCAGTTGAAGGCCTCTTACGAGCCCAGCGGACAGCCTGCTCTCGGCGTCGCCTAAGTCCGGTTGTCCGAAGCGGTTCAGCAGGTCGTTTGCCCACCCGGGCAGGGCGCTCTGGACATGCCGCAAGGACTGGCCAATGTCGAGCTCTCCCGACTGGACCCTCGCATACAAGCTGGATGCTTCCTGTAGCAGAGAGAGGACTATCAGCGTCAGCGGTAAGATCACCAGCGTCAGGATGATCAGGACTGTCGCGAGAGCCGCGAAATTGCGGTTCTGCCGGAGCGCGCGTGACAGGCGCCGGTAGAGCGGCATAAACACGATCGCCGCGACAAGCCCCCAGAGAACCGCGCCGTAGTACGGCCAAAGGACCCAGGCGAAGGCGATCGATACGATAACGAGAAGCAGCAGGAAGGCTTGGTCTTCCAGTGAGCGCATGCCCATTCCCCATGAAGCAAGGCCTTTATGACACCTCGCCTGCAAACGCGGAACGATTTTCGAGCCTAAATTCAGGGCTCTTACGTTGTGGCGTTCTCATGGTTATCAACTGACGTACCGTCAATTGGGAGCACCGCAACAAAGCCTTCCTACAGGGGCATGTGGCGCCTGTTTGGGATGTGCGCCAAATCGTCATTCGAACCGACAGCTGGCAAAGCGGCTGGATCACTGTGGCGGCGCAGGGAGAACTCACGATGTCCAACGCTGCGACGCCGAGCTGATGGGCATCTCCGTTGACCGCGTTCAGTGCCACGCGGCGTTCGTACGCGGGCGCAAGCTTCACTTTCCGCTGCTCGCCGACTTCGAGCCCAAGGGAGCCGTGTCCCGCAGCGACGAGGCTTACCGGTTCCATGAGGGCACCTCCGAGCGGGCCCTTTCGTGATCGACCGTGCCGGTCTCATTGCTTGGCATTATGTGTCGCCGGTCGGCATCAATCCGGGTGCCGACGGGGTCGTGACGGCCCTTGAGCAACTGAGCAAGGCCGGTAGCACCTAAGGACGATCCCGGCCGTCCCACCCTGACTGGTGGCTCGGACAAAGTGGAGCAATTGACATGGCTCATCTGACACCTCCTGTCGGCCCGCAGGACAAGACGCAGGGACCTGCGACGGCACCGGTCACCCTGGTCGAGTACGGCGATTACGAATGCCCGGCCTGCGGCATGGCCTATGGCATTCTCAAGCTCGTGCAGAACGAAATGGCGGATGACCTGTGCTTCGTGTTCCGCAACTTCCCCTTGACCGATATTCACCCGCACGCGGAACACGCGGCCGAGATCGCCGAGGAAGCCGCGGTTGCCGGGAGCTTCTGGCCGATGCACGACATGCTGTTCGAGAACCAGGGGGCCCTCGATGATCCGAGTCTGGTCGCCTATGGCGAGCAATTGGGCCTCGGGGAACGAGGTTTGCTGGATGCCCTCGGCGGCAGCCATGTCCAGCGCATTCGCCGGATTTCCTCAGCGGCGTTCGGAGCGGTGTCAACGGGACGCCGACGCTGTTCGTCAATGGACAGCGTTATGACGGCTCTGTGGATCCGGAGAGCCTGTTGGCGGTCCGGCGCCAGCAGGCCGTGTCAAATCGCTAGGATAATGTCGGTTCCGGCCGATCGTGCACCTCAATCCTTCGTGGTCGAGGGAGGACGTCGGGGAAGATCCCGTTTGGCGGGATCCTCGAACGCATCCTCGCCGGGCCCAAGCCCCGATCCTGCCGTCTCCTGACCATCCGAGCCGCCGAGATCGAAGCCCGGGCGATCCTCGGAATCGGGACGGGGCGGGCGATCGGCCGCTTTCGGATCCGGATACTCAGCCGGCACGTTCGGCTGGTCGGGGCCGGATCGCTTGTCAGTCTTGTTCATGGTGATCTCCTCATCGTCTGCGAGAGCGCCGATCCTCGCGTGGAGCTGGCCTCATCCCAATCCGGGATCGACGTCATTGCCTTCGGTGGGCAAAGGCCCCGCACCTTCTGCAGGGGTCGAGATCTCGCGGGTCGCTTCGGGCGATACGGTCGGATTGCCGTCGCGCCGATGTGGGCTGGTTTCGTGCCAGGGCGGCGTCAGGCCCGGTTCGATCCTGGCGAACCGGGCCTGTTCGGCCTCGACTTCACGGAGTGGATCCGCTCCTCCCGGCTCATGGGGAATCGCGGCCGGTGCCACCCCACCCGGTCGGCTTTCCTGCGGGAGCGGTTCCTGCGATCCGTCCGGGGATGGAGGCAGCTCGGAGTGGTTGCCATAACCTGCGTAGCCCATGGTGGGCTCCTTTGTTGTGGGACTAAGCGTCAGCTTCCTGTCTGGGTCAGGACCTCCAGCGCACCGGCCGCTTTGAGCTCGGCCTGGGCGAGGTCCCGCTGTTCCGCGGTTCGGGGCTGGATCCAGAGCACGAGCCCGCCGTGCTCAAGCTGATCATGGATGGAGCGGGCATGCTCGTGGTGGAAACCATAGGCCAGCAACGCTCCGAGCAGACCTCCCGCTCCGCCCGCTGCGGCAACGCCTGCCAGGGCAATCCCCAGGCTGCCACCGGTCAGAATAATGCCTCCGGCCGCGAGACCCGCGCCAAGATAAGTCAAGCCGCCGATCAGGCCGCCCGCGGCCGCGCCTTCGCTCTCCGGCTCAATGTAGGCGCCGGTCGGGACCGCTGGATTCCGCGCGACGTCCCTTGCTGTCGCGGTTGGGTGGCGGCGCCAGCCTTCGACGGCCGCCTGTGGTGCGAGCACCCCGAACTGGGCCCTGTCGAAACCAGCGAGCTCCAGGCGGTCGATGGCAGCCTGCAGCGCCGCCGCTGAGGGAAGAACGCCGATCACCCGTTCCTGCTCTCTATCCGGCATGATCGCGCCTCCGATAGCAGAGTGAGTACAGGTACAGATTTCGGCATTCCCATGGTCAATGGGAAGAAGGGTCTCGGATTTTTTGACGGCGGGCTGGAACACCCTCGTTCGGGCACGGCTTAACTCGCTGCCCATTCAAGCACGGAGTTCGACCATGGCGGAACTCGTGGTGATCGGTTTCGACACGCAGCAAGAGGCGGATCGCGTCCTGACCGAGTTAAGGCGTCTTCAGAAGGAATATCTCATCGACTTGGAGGATGCGGTTATCGCCATCCGCCAGCCAGATGGTCAAGTCCAGCTCAAGCAGAGCGTCAACCTCACCAGCCTTGGCGCCGCCTCCGGCGGTCTGTCCGGAGCCATGTGGGGCTCGCTTATCGGTCTGCTGTTCCTCAATCCGCTGGCAGGCTTTGCAATCGGGGGGCTTGCCGGAGCCCTCTCAGGCTCGGCGATCGACTACGGCATCAATGATGACTTCATCCGGTCCCTTGCCGGGACGCTCAAGACGGACAGCTCGGCTCTCTTCGTTCTTGTCCGGAAGGCCCAGCCCGAGAAGGTTCTGGCTGAACTGTCAAAGTTCAAGGGGCACGTGCTGCGCACCTCCCTCTCGCCCGAACAGGAGGCGCGGCTGCAAGCTGCCCTCTCGGGAGCAGACAAGCAATCTACAGCGGCCCATCCAGCATAGGCCGAGGACCAAAGACGCTGTCGGACGGACCCTGAACCCAAGCCACGCAGCGATGGTGTCGCGGTTCGGCACAAATCCGACGGTCGGCACAGACCATGGGGCCAGTCCATCCTCGGCTGTCCGAACCAGTCAGCAGTGGACAAACCCTGCGCCGAAAGGACAATGACAATGGCAACCTTGCGGAAAACCGGAACCGAGTCAGCGCCCCAGAGCAGCCAGCCCTGGCTGCATCAGGAGGGCCGGGAGATCCAAGGGTTCGGCACCGTGCGGCAATTCCCGCTCGGACTTTCCTATGATGCCCGGCTGTATTCGTGCCAGCGGCTGAACCAGATCCTCGCCGACACGCAGATCCTGTACGCCTTGTACAAGAAGCATCACTGGCTGATGCGCGGCGCCACGTTCTACCAGTTGCATCTCTTGCTCGACAAACATGCCGGCGAGCAGGTCAAGCTCATCGACGAGGTTGCCGAGCGGGTTCAGACGCTCGGCGGCATTGCCGTGGGCGACCCACGGCACGTGGCGGAGATCACTCGAATCCCACGCGCGCCCAATGGCTGCGAGGAAGTGCCCGCCATGCTCTCGCGGCTGCTGGAGGCGCATGAGATGATCCTCATCGATGCTCACGATGCCGCGGCGCGCACAGCCGAGCAGGGCGACGACGGCACCAACGACCTGATCGTCTCGGAGGTGATCCGCACCAACGAACTTGAGGCCTGGTTCCTTGTCGAGCACTTGGTCGACACGCCGCTCGTGCGCGCGTGATCGGACCCAATTCTGGCCATTCATGCCTGGGCCGGGAGGCGGCAATGAAGTACGACGATCCTCAGGGCTGGATGTGGTCGGAGGCCATTGCGGCCCTCACCCGTGCGGAGCGGCTGCACCGGCAGATCTTTCAGCCCCGGCCGGCAGCGCGGCAAGCCGCCTGGGAGCCGCCGGTCGATGTGCTGGAACTGGAGCGCGAGGTCCTGATCCTGGTGGCCCTGCCGGGAGTGGATCCCGAGCACGTCGAAACCGTGATCGAGGACGGATCCCTTCTTGTGGCCGGTCACCGCGTCCTGCCGCCGCAGCTCCAGACAGCCGTCATCCATCGACTGGAGCTTCCACAGGGCCGCTTCGAACGGCACGTGCCCCTGCCGCCGGGACGGTATGCAGCGGTCAGACGCAGCGCCGCCAACGGCTGTCTGATCGTCAGCCTTCTCAAGGCCAGCTGAGCCCTCGGAGAGACGCCCATGTCCAATGGCCCAGAGACAGATCGTTCCACTGCTCCCGAAACCGTTTCAGTGTCCAGCCTGCCGCCAGATGACCTGATCATCCTTCCGGTGCGCAACACGGTCCTGTTCCCCGGAACGGTTTTTCCGCTCGTCCTCGGACGCGAACCCTCCATCGCTGCCGCACAGCAGGCCATGCGCGAGGAGCGTCAGGTCGGGATTCTGATGCAGCGGGATCCTGAACGGGCTGAACCATCAGCGATTGACCTTCACCGCACCGGCACGGTCGCGAATATCCTGCGCTACATCAATGCACCGGACGGCACTCACCACGTCGTGCTGCAAGGCGAGCAGCGCTTTCGCGTGATCGAGTTCGTGCGTGAAAGGCCATTCTTCGCCGCACGCGTCCAGCGGATCGAGGAGCCGGAAAATCGCACGCCCGACATCGAAGCGCGGTTTCTTCACCTCCGGCAACAGGCGCTCGAGGCTCTCCAACTGCTGCCACAGGTCCCACAGGAACTGGTCGGCGCCGTCCAGGGCGCCACCTCCCCATCCGCCCTGAGCGATCTGGTTGCCGCCTATCTCGATATTGGGCCGGATGAAAAGCAGGAAATCCTGGAGACAATCGACCTTGTCACCCGGATGGACAGGGTTTCCCGATTTTTGGCCCAAAGGCTCGAAGTCTTGCGGCTGACACAGGAAATCGGACGCCAGACCCAGGCGGCATTTGACGAGCGTCAGCGCGAGGCCATCCTGCGCGAGCAGATGGCCACGATCCAGCGCCAGCTCGGGGAGGGGGACGGCCGGTCCCAGGAGGTCGCCGAACTCAACGATGCCATTGCCCAAGCGAACATGCCACCCGAGGTCGAGGAGGTGGCCCGCAAGGAGCTGCGCCGCTACGAGCGGATGCCGGAAGCGGCTGCCGAGGCGGGGATGGTCCGAACCTATCTCGACTGGCTGATTGAGTTGCCTTGGGCGTTGCCTGACGAGAAACCGATCGACATCGCCGCGGCGCGGCGCGTTCTCGACGACGATCATTATGACCTCGAGAAGATCAAGGCCCGCATCATCGAATATCTTGCCGTGCGCAAGCTCGCACCGCAGGGCAAGGCGCCAATCCTTTGCTTCGTCGGTCCGCCCGGCGTCGGCAAAACCTCACTCGGACAGTCGATCGCGCGTGCGATGGGGCGCCCGTTCGTGCGGGTGAGCCTCGGCGGCGTCCATGACGAAGCTGAAATCAGAGGCCACCGCCGGACCTACATCGGAGCGCTGCCCGGCAATATCATCCAGGCCATCCGCAAGGCAAAGGCCCGTAACTGCGTGATGATGCTGGACGAGATCGACAAGATGGGGCGAGGCATTCAAGGCGATCCCTCCGCTGCCATGCTGGAGGTGCTCGACCCTGAGCAGAATGCGACGTTCCGCGACAACTATCTGGGCGTCGCCTTTGATCTAAGCCACGTAGCCTTCATCACGACGGCGAACATGCTCGATCCCATCCCCGGTCCCCTGCGCGACCGGATGGAAGTCATCAGCCTTGCCGGCTACACGGAAGAGGAGAAGCTCCAGATCGCACGGCGCTATCTGGTAGGCCGCCAGCTCAAAGCGAATGGCCTCCGACCGGATCAGGCCGAGATCGACGACGAGGCGCTCCGTCGGATCATTCAGGGCTACACCCGTGAGGCGGGCGTTCGCAATCTGGAGCGCGAGATCGGCACCGCTTTACGACATGCTGCTGTTCGGGTTGCCGAGGGGAGCGCCGAGCGGGTCCACATTATGGTGGAAGACCTCCCGGAGATTCTCGGGCCACCCCGCTTCGAGAATGAAGTTGCCATGCGCACCAGCGTTCCGGGCGTGGCGACCGGCCTCGCCTGGACGCCGGTCGGCGGCGACATCCTGTTCATCGAGGCAACCCGCACGCCCGGCAAAGGCAACCTAATCCTTACGGGACAGCTTGGCGACGTCATGCGTGAAAGCGCTCAGGCTGCGCTCAGTCTTGTCAAAACCCGCGCCGCCTCGCTCGGAGTTGACGAGGCCGTTTTTGTCGCAAGCGACATTCACATTCACGTTCCCACTGGAGCGACGCCGAAGGACGGCCCGAGTGCCGGGGTTGCAATGTACATTGCCCTGGTCTCGCTGCTGACGAGCCGCACAGTCCGGAGCGATACGGCGATGACCGGCGAGATCAGCCTACGCGGGCTCGTGCTCCCCGTCGGCGGAATCAAGGAGAAGGTGGTTGCCGCCGCCGCCGCTGGTCTCACACGCGTCATGCTGCCGGCTCGCAACCGCCGTGATGAGGCAGATATCCCGGACGATACTCGCAAAAGGCTTGAATTCATCTGGCTGGAGCGGGTCGACGACGCCGTTGCGGCGGCCCTTGAAGAGAAACCGGCCGATGTCCCGGCAGCGGCCGAATGAGGAATACAACTCGGGAGATGAGCCATGGCTGATGGAATTTGTGATATCTGCGGCATCCGGCCGGCCACGGTTCGGGCGCAGGTGGTCAGGAACGGCCACCGCGAGACGATGGAGCTGTGCGACATCGATTACCGTCGCCTGGCACGCCAGCAACACTCGAGTTCGCCGCTGGAATCCCTCTTTGGCCGGCGCGGCAGTCTGTTCGACGACTTCTTCAATGATGAGTTCTTTGGTGGCAGTCCGCTCAGAGATCCGAGCGATCGCGCCGATGAAGCTGCCGACACCGGCGACGGCGGCGGGGCGCCCATTCCGGTGCGACCCGGGCGTGGTCGCGCCCGTGGCCGCGGAGCCGCCGCAAACGTCGCCGACCGCCTGAGCGAACATGCAGAGGATATCCTCCAGGCGGCGGCTCGCCGGGCCGGCGACTTCGGCCGCAAGGAGGTCGACACCGAGCACCTGCTCCTGGCGCTCACCGAAAGCGATGTCGTCCGCACCATCCTTGATCAGTTCAAGGTCTCGCTCGACGACCTGCGCAACCAAATCGTCCAGGAAAGCCCGCGCGGCGACTTCAACCCGGAGGAGGGCGGCGAGATCGGCGTATCGCCCCGGGTGAAGGACGCACTCTCCCGCGCCTTCTCGGCTTCCAGCGAACTCGGACACTCCTATGTCGGCCCCGAGCACCTGCTCATCGGCCTTGCAGAGGAAGGAGAAGGCATCGCGGCCGACGTGCTGCGCCGCTATGGGCTCACGCCCCAGGCGATCCGTCAGCAGGTCACCAAGGTGGTCGGCCGCGGCGCCGAGGAAGGCCGGGTCGAGACGCCCACCAACACGCCTAATCTCGACAAGTATTCCCGCGATCTCACCAAACTCGCCCGCGAGGGCAAACTCGACCCGGTGATCGGTCGCGCCCGCGAGATCGAGACCACCATCGAGGTGCTGGCCCGGCGCAAGAAAAACAACCCGGTGCTGATCGGCGAGCCCGGCGTCGGCAAGACCGCTATCGTCGAAGGCCTTGCTCAACGCATCATTGCGGGCGAGGTACCGGAAAGCCTCCGGGACAAGCGTCTCGTGGAACTGTCGATCAACTCCATGGTTGCCGGTTCCAAGTATCGCGGCGAGTTCGAGGAGCGCGTGCAGCAGATCCTCAAGGAGGTCACCGAGCGCGAGGACGAGCTGGTCCTGTTCATCGACGAGATCCACACCATCGTCGGCGCCGGCCAAGGCGGCGGCGAAGGCGGGCTCGACATCGCCAACGTGTTCAAGCCTGCGCTTGCCCGCGGCGAGCTCAACCTGATCGGCGCCACGACGCTCAACGAATACCAGAAGCACATCGAGAAGGATGCGGCTCTCGAACGCCGCTTCCAGCCGGTCTTCGTGCCCGAGCCGACGGTGGCGCAGACCATCATGATCCTGCGCGGCCTGCGCGATACGCTCGAGGCTCACCACAAGGTCACCATCACGGAGGATGCGATCATCGCGGCAGCGGAGCTGTCCGACCGCTACATCACAGGTCGCTTCCTGCCCGACAAAGCCATCGATCTCATCGACCAGGCGGCTGCCCGGGTGAAGATCTCGGCGACCGCACGGCCCGTTGACGTGCAGGAGCTGGAGGCCGAGGTGCGCCAGCTCAAGCGCGAGCAGGATTACGCCGCCTCCCGTAAGCAGTTCGACCGCGCCTCAGAGCTCAAAAAACAGCATGAGGAGCGCGAGAAGGAGCTGCAGGACGCGACCGAGCGCTGGCGGCGCGAGCGTGGCTCGGCTTCCACCGAGGTTCGCACCGAGCATATCGCCCAGGTGGTCTCGAAGCTCACGGGCGTGCCAGTCAACGAGCTCACCACGGAAGAGCGTCAGCGGCTCGTGAACATGGAGGAGCGTCTGCATCAGCGCGTGATCGGCCAGGAGGAGGCCGTCAGGGCAGTGAGCGACGCAGTGCGCCTCGCCCGCGCGGGGCTGCGCGAGGGAAGCCGTCCCATCGCGACCTTCCTGTTCCTCGGACCGACTGGCGTCGGTAAGACCGAACTCGCCAAGTCTCTCGCTGAGACGGTCTTCGGCGAGGAGGACGCCATGATCCGCCTCGACATGTCGGAATACATGGAGCGGCATGCGGTGGCTCGACTGATCGGCGCGCCTCCGGGCTATGTCGGGTACGAGGAAGGCGGACAGCTCACCGAGCGAGTTAGGCGCAGGCCGTACTCGGTGGTGTTGCTCGACGAGATCGAGAAGGCTCATCCGGACGTCTACAATGTGCTGCTACAGGTCTTCGACGATGGCCGGCTGACCGACGGCAAAGGGCGCGTGGTCGACTTCACGAACACCATCGTCATCGCCACCAGCAACCTGGGTTCCGATATCATCCAGCGCCACCTCAATATCCGTGGCACGGCCGAGGACGATCAGGCTCGTCTCAAGCGCGAGCTGATGGACGTCCTGCGGGGCCACTTCCGGCCCGAGTTCATCAATCGCATCGACGAGATCATTGTCTTCCATGCCCTGGCCCGCGGCGAGATCCGCTCCATCGTCGAGATGCAGCTGGAGCGGGTGAAACGTACCACCCACGGTCAGGGGGTGGATCTCGTCATCGACGGCAGCCTCGTCGATCACCTCGCGGCGGCGGGATTCCGGCCGGAGTTCGGTGCCCGCGAACTGCGCCGCCTGATCCGGTCAGAGCTGGAGACCCAGCTGGCCCGTTCCATGCTGGCGAACGAAGTTCATGAAGGCGACCGGGTGCTCGCCCGCTGGGATCCCCAGCAGCAGAAGGTCGTGCTCGAGACACAGGCAAAAGCCGAGGCCGCTGAGCAAACTGATACCTCGGTTGAGGTCGAGCGAAAACCATCAGAGTCACCCGGCGCGCATGAGGCGGCCGAGTAAAACAGGGCTGGCCTGGGTCAGTACTTGGTGCCTGCTTGCCGACGGTAAGAGAAAGCGAGGGGACGATGAGCCAACTGGTTGCCATGGTTTTTACTGGTGAGGACCAAGCGGCCGAAGGGATTCGGATCCTGAAGGATCTCCAGGCCGACGGGAGCATTGCCCTGGACGGGCTGGCTGCTATCGAAAAGGATGCGGCCGGACGCCTTCAAGCCAGGCGACTGGCCGACGAGGGTCCCATCGGGACCGCTGTTACGGCTTTGATCGGAGCTGTTGCCGGGTTGGCGATCGGCCCGGCCGGAGCCGTGATCGGGGCCATTGGAGGAGCCCTGGTCGGACAGGCTGCGGATCTGATTGCTGAGGACGACCGCACAGGGTTTCGGCAAGTGATCACAGGCGCATTGAAGACCGGTGATGTCGCGCTGGTTGCTGAAATCACCGAGAACGGTCCGTCGCCGCTCGCGGCCCGCATACAGGACATCGGCGGCATGATCGTGCGCGGCGGTCCGGCATTTCATCTGATGGCTCCGTCGCAAACTTGAAGTATAGGTGTTTTTCGGCGCCACTTTTGGTCACGGCGGCGCTAAGCTGTTGATGCTACAACAACCAGCCAGCGCGAGCTTGCCAGTATCGACAAGTAAAAACTGAGTTTGCGACAGAACCCTCTGGGGTGGCCGTTGGCGCTGACCTTGTTCCCGTGGGATCCCTCAAAGGGTCAGCAGGAGGGCCGCATAGCCGGCCATCCCGGCCGCAAAGGCCCAGAAGCGGCTCTGGCGTTCGCTCAGCACCTCCTCCTTCAGCACGTTCAGGATCACGCCGCCGGCCAGAAAGGCGGTGAGGACGGCGACGGCTGCCTCCGAAATCTCGGCGGCGCAGCCGATGCCGAGCCCGATCAGAACCGAGGCCGCCAGTACCCAGCGGCCGACGTGGCGGTAGGGCTTCTTGTGGTCCTCGTTGAGGCCGTAGTCGGTCACCAGGAAGTGCAAGGCCATTGCTACCGCGAAGAACAGAAGCGCCGGCAGTGTCATCACTTCCCGGTGGAGCAGGAGATAGCCGATCAGCGCGTTGTAGATCGCAAACGAGCCCATGTGGATCCAGAACACCTTCGGGCTGGTGCTGGCCGCCGCCTCGCTGCCCCACCCGGGCTGGACGGGTGTCCCCTCCCGCTGGCAGCGGGACGTCTTGGCGAGCCGGTCGAGGCCGTAGAAAACAGCCAGCCCCACCAGGGCGATCAGGTAGACGTGGCGCTCGGCAAAGGTCTCGCTTGCCTGAACCACGCGGCTGACCTTCTCCTGCCCCGCTGCAAGCTCTGGGAGAAGATGGACGAAGACATAGGCCACCGACACGCCGCCCGCGAGGGACAGCCAGATGCTGCGCGGGTGCCCTCAAGGAAGCGCAGTGAAGGTGTGATCACGTGGATGACGGCCAACAGGAGGGCTGCGATCACAGCGGCAAACGCAAGGGTGGGCATGGATGGGCCTCTCCGGTCGGCAAGCCCCGCCGATGCACGAACCGTGCGGCTGTCGCCGGGCGATGGGGCCTGTGACAACGCGCAAAGTTGCAAAAGGTCAGGCCCTACCAGACGGCCGGCCCTCGCCAGAGGCCCTTCAAGGAAGATTGCCCGATTGACAGGATTGCTGACTGAGAACCACCATTCCCGGGTGGGGGCGCCACGAGGATGGCCGCCATGGACAACTTTGATCACATCCTGAACTGGAAGCTGAAACGGGGCTCGCACACCTTTCCGGGTAAGGATGGCGGAACGTGCGTCAACGAGGCCGCCATTGTCGCGGCCGGTTTTCCGTACCGGCGTGTCTGGTCGGTTCAGGACATGCCGGAATGCTTCTCGCGCCCGATCTGCGCCTTGGCCATGCAGTTGAACGACGAAGCCAATGACGCGGAGCGGCAGCTTCTGCTGCGCTTCGCGGCCCGCCTGGCCTGTGCCGACACGCCAGAGGTGGAACGGGAACGCGAGGTCTACATTGATGCACGCCTGCGCCTACGTCTGGCCTTCCGGGAGCGTCTGGCAATCCTCGAAGGCGTGCTGGCCATCGGACGACAGGCCGATGCCGTCGCACCGGAGGAGGTGAGGGTGCGCTTGGAGGATGTGCAGCAAACGGCCATCTCGCGCACCTCAACGGACGAGCACACGCTACTTGCCAAGGTGCATGGCTGGCTCGCTGCGGTCCTCTGAACTTCCGTCCAGGATGCCAGCCTTTGACGGGAGGGATGGGCCAGCCCGGGGCCCGGCCCGCCCAATGGCCGGCCGGTTGGTGCCGCCTTCCACAGCCAAGGCGCATGCCCGCAGGCCAACGCGATTGGAAGGGGCCACCTTGTGTCCGATGAAACCTTCCGGAGTGGGGAAGCAACACTCCTTGAGGGACATGCTGCCGGGACAAACCGGTGTTTTCTTTGGCTGCCTCGGCCTCGCCCCGGAGCCGGAGCACCTGGGAACCCCTCTCCACCCACCCGATATGCCATGCCGTGGATCCAAGGATGGGCTCCGCTGGAGCAGTCCAGGGAGGCAGCGGGCCGGCCCCGACCGGAGGAAGTCCGGGACCGGCAGCCATCAGCCTCGTTGAGCCAGCGCAACGAGCCGATCGCAGGATTGGGCTAAGCAGGGCCATAATCTCCGGAGACGACGATGCAATACCCAGGCTTCTTTGATGAGGCGCCCCGTCTCGTCCTGTACGATCCCTTGAGCGCCTTCCTCGGCGCGACCAAGGACGGGCTGGTCGAGTACACCTATCTCGATGCCGTCAAGCTGGCCGGGCATTCGTGCCCGACCGTGGCCGGCGCCTATCTGATGACGCTGCGCGCTCTCAGGCATCTGTACTCGGGCCGAATCCCGGTGCGGGGCGACATCGACATCGCACTGGGCCAGGAGGCCGCCGATGGCGTGGCCGGCGTGATGGCGTCGGTGGCCACCCTCCTGACCGGAGCCGCCGGGGAGGGCGGCTTTAAGGGGATCGCTGGACAGTTCGAGCGCTCCGATCGGCTAACCTTCGGGGTGGACTTCGACGGGGAGATCCGGTTTACCCGCCGCGACACGGGTGAGAGTGTCATCGCAGGCCTGAATGCCGCCGCCGTGCCACTGCACGCCGATACGCGCCTGCTGTTCCAGCGCGTTCTCGGCAACGCGGCCTCCCCGGAGGAGGCCCAAGAGTTCCGGCGGCTGTGGCAGGACCGGGTGAAACAGCTGCTGATCGACCATGGCGACGATCCGGAGGTGATTCGGCTGACGCCCGTACTGGACCGGGTGTCGGTGTCGGCGGCTTGAAGAAACTTCGGCCTCTGTCCCACCCTATCAGTGAAGGGAATTCACATGCCCGAGATCGAGATCCAGGACGGCACGATCCAGATTGACGCCTCAGTCCTCGGCGAGGGCCTGGGCGTGGAGCCGTCACGGGTACCGGAACTGCTCCGCGGCGGGGCGATCACCAGCCGATGCGAGCGCGGCATTGGCGAGGATGAAGGCCGCTTCAGGCTGACGTTCTTCCATGCCGGACGGCGGCTGCGACTTGTCGTCGACGCGGTCGGGCGCATCCTGCAGCTCTCCAGCATCGACTATGGCCTCCGGCCCCTGCCAGGAGCCCTGCGCAGGCCGGGCCGGTGATACCAACCCTCCGAAGGGCTGACTCTTTTAAGCGTGGCGCAGACTTGGCGGGTTCCCTGTCCTTAATTGTCCCGCCGTTCCCAGGAGCTCACGACATCGCCCCGCAAGCTCCTTCGTGAGTTTGTTCGCGATTTCTGCGGGTGCCTACGAGGCATGCGGCGGCAGAATCGCGCAGCGGGTCAGCGTGTTCACGCCATCTGTTGGCACGAGGTCAAGCGCGCCGCACCAGTGACTTCTGTAAGGCGTCGTGTTCCCCGGCAGGGCGCGGTACAGAATGTACCAGTGTGGAACACTGAACCAGATATCCCGCACGAGCATCCCGACACCGTCCGGTGTGACCTGGAACGGGGCGGGTACGCAATCGCGGTCGTTGCAGCACGGCACCCCCTGTCTGGTGTAGACGCCGGCGTAAATATTGTGGCTCTCGACGGGTTGTTGGGCAATGAGTACCGCGCTGGCGAGAACGGCGGCGAGGGTAATCTCAGGTAACCGTATCCTGCCGGTGCATGGCATCCAGACCCAGCGTACGACGCGTGCCTGTTAGCTGCCATTTGATCCTCCCACGCCAATGGCGCTGGATACTAAAACATGGCCTTATCCGCAGGCACATGAGTTTCGAGCAACAAGACACGGGATGAGCTCCTCGCTCGGCCAGGGGCAAGCGGCGCACCGGAGGCAGGTCAGGCCGCTTCCACGCTATGCAGCTCGAGGCCTCCGGCCCGGACCATGTCCTCGGCCCCGCGCGTCGCCGCCGCCCTGATGTCCTCGAACAACAGCGCGATCTCCCGGAAGACGCTCAGATCGGCCTCGTCGGTCGAGAGCGTGTCGAGTTCGCCGACGAGTTCGAGCAGCGCCCCGATGCGCTCCGCCTGGTGGCGGGCGTCGAGGATCAGGCCGCGGAGCTGGCGCCGGTTCTCCAGAGCCTCGAACCGCTCCAGAGCGGCGTCGAGCTTGCCGCGGCAGCGGCAGTCCAGGTCCAGGGTGTCCATGACGGCGCGCACACGCACCAGCAGAGGCGAGGGGGCAGGTGGGGTGCCTTGCCCGGGAGAGGCGGCGATCTCGCGCAGGTCGGGCTTCATCAGCGGTCTCCGTCGGGCTTAAGGTGGTGGCGGTGGTTGCCCTGTGACGACAGGAGGACAGATGTCGGTCCCGACTTCGTTGCCCTGGCGCAAAAACGCGAGACGCAAAAAGTCCGGGTCAGGCCCGGACTTTTCATCAGATCGGATCACTTCGGTCAGTGACCGCTGGTCGACATGGCCGACTTCTCGGGGTTGTGGTCTTTGAAGATCGCGGCGTTCTCAGGACCTTCCACCTGAA
>NZ_JBVVAJ010000041.1:0-40923 GCF_055792805.1 Microvirga sp. HS2 | reverse complement strand
CCCGAACCTTTGATGCACTCTGGCGAGCGCTCGGCGACATCTGCGATCTCTTCGAGCCACAAGAGTGTTGGAACTACCTCAAGGCAGCCGGATATGCGTCCGTGTAATCGTCCGGTGCTCTAGCCTGCAACGGGCGCGATCACCCTTTCCACGAGCCTGAGAACCGCGACCCTGAACTCGGCCGGATCAGCGCCGGCCTCGATTGCGAGGGCTGCGCGGTCAAACGCCGCCGACAGAAGCGTTGCCAAGGCCGGGCTGGCGATCGATCTGTCGCCGGACCCGGACCCGGACCCGGGCACGAGCGCTTCGAGTCCCTCCTGCAAGGTTCGCGCCGAATGCGCGGCGTCAATGGCTGCGATCTCACTTGAGCCGAGGACGGACGGACCGTCGATCAGCAGCAAGCGGGTGCGGCCGGGAACCGCCATGGCATCGAGGTAGGCCACACTGCCTGCCAGCAGGGCCTCCTTGGCGGGCATTGCGGGAGCGGTCGCGGCGCCGATCTCCATCGCCACGGCTGCCGCCTCCTGCTCCAGCACCGTCCGGAAGAGATCCCGCTTGTCGCTGAAATGGTGATAGAGCGCGCCGCGCGTGACCCTGGCCTTGGCGACGATCTGTGGGGTGGAGGTTTCCGCATATCCGTTCTGAATGAAAAGGGTTCGCGCCGCCTCCAGCAGGGCGGCCCGCGTGGTATCAGCCCGCTCCCGATTTGTCCGTCCCTGCCGCGACCGTTGCATGCATACAGCCTGTATGTTAGTTAAAATACATACAGACTGTATGTTATTTAGGGAGCCTTGAACAGCCATGAGGATCACGAGCTATTATCCGGTCATCCTGACGCGTGACGTGACCGGCACGGCAGCCTTCTATCAAGCGCATTTCGGCTTCCGCTCGCTCTTCTCGAGCGACTGGTACGTTCATCTGCAATTTGGTGAGGACGCGGCGGTCAATCTCGCGGTCCTGGACAGTCAGCACGACACCATCCCGGAAGGTGGCCGCACTCCGGCATCGGGCCTGATCCTCAATTTCGAGGTCGAGGATCCGGATGCCGTCTATCGCGATATCGAGGCGGCGGGATTGCCCATTCTCGCCCCGCTTCGGAATGAGCCATTCGGACAAAGGCACTTCATCACGGCGGACCCGAATGGAGTGCTCATCGACATCATCAAACCGATCCCCCCGAGTGCTGAGTTTGCGGCCCAATACGAGGCGGAGGCCTTGCCGCATGACGGCTAGGCACGGAGCAGGATCGATTCGCCACCGCCGACAGTGGTCTCGCCATGCCCGAACGCGTGCGGAAAACGGACAGCCGGCCCCGCCTCCCCTCGCGCTAACAGGCGCTGGAAACCGAAATGGTCGCGCGGATCAACACTCGCTCGATCCGGGGGCTAATCGGGCCTGCCGAACAGAATGGTGAGCAACAAGGACGCGTCCTCGAGGCCCTTGAGGGAGTGCCTCACACCGCCGTCCAGATACACCCACTGGCCGGCGGACAGCTCCACGCTCGTGTCGGGCAGATCCAGCAGGACGCGGCCTTCCAGGCACTGGAGGGTAATCGGTCCGGCGACCTCATGGGGCGCAACGACACGACCGGCAGGAACGATCAACCGGGCCGCCTCGAAGACATCGGTCTTCACCAAGGCCGTGGTTTTGGTGCCCGCCAGCTTTTCTCCGAGCGGTCGCAGGTCGACGACATCTCCGGATTTCACGTGATCAAGCGCCATCGGACCTTGCTCCCTTCCACCCAACGCCGCCCGCTTGCGCTGCCGGCAGCTGCGTATGCTGGCTCACTCCCGCACGGGGAGATCGGTTATCTATGGCGCATGGCCGCTGGATCCATCTGAGACGGCCTAGAACTTGCGGGCGAGGATCATTTTCTTGATCTCGGCGATGGCCTTCGCCGGGTTCAGACTCTTCGGGCAGGTGTTCGAGCAGTTCATGATCGTGTGGCAGCGATAGAGCCGGAACGGATCATGCAGCGTGTCAAGCCGTCGATCCGTCGCCTCGTCGCGGGAATCGACAAGCCAGCGATAGGCCTGGAGCAGGGCCGCTGGCCCGATATAGCGGTCGCCGTTCCACCAGTAGCTCGGGCAGGAGGTGGTGCAGCAGGCGCAGAGAATGCACTCGTAGAGTCCGTCGAGCCTGGAGCGCTCTTGAGGGGTCTGCCGCCACTCGGTCTCCGGCGGAGGGGTTTCTGTCTGAAGCCAGGGCTCGATAAGCGCGTGCTGGGCGAAGAAGGTCGTCAGGTCCGGGACCAAATCCTTCAGCACTGGCATGTGCGGCAGAGGGTAGATCTTGATCCTGTCAGTCTGACAGTCGTCCATTCCCAAGGTGCAGGCCAATGTATTCAGGCCCATGATGTTCATGGCGCAGGACCCGCAGATGCCTTCGCGGCAGGAGCGGCGGAAGGTCAGCGTCGGATCGACGTTGTTCTTGATCCAGAGCAGCGCGTCGAGGACCATCGGGCCGCAATCGTCGCGGTCGATGTAGTAGGTATCGATGCGCGGATTCGCGCCGTCGTCCGGGTTCCAGCGGTAGATGCGGAACTCCTGGAGATTGGCGGCCCCAGCCGGCTTCGGCCAGGCCTTGCCTTCGGTGTACTTGGAATTCTTGGGAAGTGTGAACTGGGCCATCCAGATGCTCCTCCTGCCCCAGGATCTGTTGCCGCTTTCGTCGGTTCGACCCGGAATGGGCACCCTGCCCCCAGGTTGTCACCGCCGCGCCGGTCCGGCATGCATGATGTCATCGTTCTGGGGACCGTCGACGATCAGATAGCCGACAAGCCCACGCTCCAGCCGCGAGAGCGCATGGTCGACCAGAGAATAGCGCCCGGGCCGGCGGATCTTGAAATCGGCGATGACAGCGCCGCCTGGGGGCACCATGACGGTCTGCATGCCCGTCATCGGTATTCCGCCAAGGCCCGCTCCCTGATAGACGTGATCGAACATCTCTCCTATGACGTGGAGTGATGATGCATAATTTGGTCCGCCGACTCCGAAGAACAGGCGCACCGTCTCTCCAGGCCGGGCCCGCAGCGGATGGCTTCGCGTGAGCGCGCCGACGGATCCGTTGAACAGGAAATATTCCGGTCGCTCCGACATGAGCTTCTCGTAATCCATCTCCTGGTCGCCTTGAAATCCGAATGGCTGCGTCGTGTAGAGTTCGCCCTGCATGACGTAGAATTCCCGGTCGACCTGCGGGAGACCGCCTTCCGGCTCGACGAGGATCAGGCCATACATGCCGTTGGTGACATGATGCGCGACCATGGGCGTCGCACAATGATAGACGAAGAGGCCGGGTGTCAGCGCCTTGAATGTGACGATACTCTCCTGCCCTGGATCGGTTTGCGTGAACTCCGCGCCGCCGCCCGGTCCTGTCGCGGCATGGAAGTCCACGGAATGGACCATCAGGCTGTCGTCGCTGTTCTTGAGATGCACTTCAACCGTATCGCCGACGCGCACGCGCACGAACGGACCAGGCACTTTCCGGTTGAAGGTCCAGTAGCCATAGGTGGTTTTGTCGTCCAATTGCCCTTTCAATTCGACAGCCTCGAGATCGACGCGCACCACCTGAGGCGGTCGGACCCCGATGGGCGGCGGTAGGTCAATCGGATCGTGCACGATATCGGGAGCCGACGCCTGCATGGCGGCCCGCGGTCCGGGCATGACCTGAAGGCGCCCCTCCATGCCAGCCTCCCGGTGGCCGGGCACGGAGCAGAAATACGCGAACTCGCCGGTCTTGTCGGCCAGGAAGGCGAAGGTGGTGCTGGCCCCTTTGCCGACCACTCTCTCCGAACGGACGGCATACTGGTCGATGACGACGTCGTCCTCGGCCCCCTCCCCGTTGATGAGGTTGATCTGCACGGTTTCATCCTCATGGATCATGAGGGTCGGATTGACCCGACCGTCAATGTCGCCGCCGACGCCGATGAACACCATCTTTCCCTGAGCCACGCCGGAGCGCAGCGTGAACACGGCCGGCGCATGCATCCGCAGGGTGGCGGGCTGGCGCGACCCTGCTGCCGGGCCTGCAGGTGCAGGCGCATGGGCCGCCGGAGCCGCCGACTGGGTCTGCACCTGCAGCTCGCTAGGCTGGTGCATCGACTGGGCTTGTGCTGAGAAGCTGAGGACCGTGAATAGGGCTGCCAATAGGAGGGTTAAGTTGAGGATCCGCATGGTGAACCGATTGGGCGCAGTTTCCACGATGCGGGGCCGAGCGCCCAGGCGCTACAAGAGCCCCGTTCACATGCGGAGAACCATAGGAGCGCTGACCGGTTCCTCGCGGCGTGCGGTGCTGTCCTGCTCAGGCGGGTCGTCACCATTCCATTGGTCTGCTGGCGTACCGAGTTTCTCCTCGTCCGGCTGTTCTGGCCGACGTCCTCATCCTAATCCTTGTCGCGCGTCGGGCTCTCTCGATCACTTGCCGCTAGATCCTTCAGGATCAGGCATGTCCGCCGTCGATCGGTCACGACGCGCCGCTTGACCTTGCCGCCGTTGCAGGGCGCAAGCTGAGCCAAATTCAGCGGACAGGCAGACGTTGGAAGCCGTCATCCATGCGCCACTGAAGCAGGCTTCTGCCGAGAACGGGTTCGACGTGGCAGGGCATCTTTCGAACGCCCTTCGAACTCCTCGCGGACGGGTCCCGTCCCCATGTCGGCACAGGATCCAATCAGGCCGCCCTCCCCTCACAGATGAGCCGGCGTGTCCTGGAGTGCCGGTTGGGCAACGACGCTCAGGGCCGCACCCAGCCCCGTCCGATCGGGACGGCAAACAGGCGGCGATAGAGCGGCTCGGCCAGGCGGGGCATGATGGTCCGCTCGACCCAGGTGCGGAACGGCATCACGACCAGAAGGCCGACTGCCGCGACCGGAACCGCTCCGAGCATGTCGAAGGGAAAGTGGATGCCCAGGTACAGGCGCGACCATGCCACCGCGAGGGTCAGCAGCAGGACCAGGATGCCGGCCCAGCGCTCCTGCGTCCAGGCCAGCAGGCCGATGCCGACGGCGACGAGGAAGGTGATGTGATCGCTCGGGAAGGAGCTGTCGGCAACATGCTGGATCAGCGTGTGCCCGATCGGCACGGCGAACGGACGCGGATGGTACCAGAGCAGCGCCGCCACCTGGTTGAAGCCCAGCGCCAGCTCGGCTCCGACGAAGGAGAGCAGCAATCCTGTCCGGCTCTCCCGATGCCCCCACAGCCACAGGGCCGCGAGCAGCAGGGGCACCAGGAAGATCGCTCCCTGCGCGATGGCGATCGCCAACAGGACAACAGCATGCGAGGGATGCTCGGGGGCGTTCAGGGCGAGGAAGATCGCGTCGTTCCAGGATTCCATGTCTGCGCGTGCTCCTTGCTCCCCCTGGCATCATAGGGTCCAGGTTGGCGTGGTCCAGTTTGCATGAGCGCCCTCGCTGCGGGGGAATTGCCGCAGGCCTAGGCGACCCTTGACCACGCGCCAGTATGCTCGCCTGCTGGCATCCTGGCTTCGTGCGACTGGACTGGATCCGTCGGCCTACGGCACCCATTCCCTGCGACGGACCAAAGCGTCGATGATTTACGAAGGACAGGCAATCTCCGGGCTGTCCAGCTCCTGCTCGGCCACACCAAGATCGAGAGCACCGTGCGGTATCCTGGGATCGACGTCGACGACACCCTTCTGATTGCAGAACAGGTTGAAATCTAAACGCAGGGGCGGCTCCCCGACGAGCCGCCTCAAAGCTCATGCAACGTCCGGACTTGAGGCTTGAGCAGCCACAAGACAAACGACCGGGGCGTGCCATGTGTGGACGGCTCCCCGTTGGCAAGGGATTTGTTGAACGCGTCTGCAAGGCTGGTCGGTGCGGCCATGTGTTCGACCTGTTGGAGCGGTACTCATGACCGCTGGCCATAATGCCCTCCGCGAAGGGGTCCCGACCAAATGCTCGCATTCCAAGATGCTCTGGCACGAGTGGGTTGTCCCGCTTCCCGGTTCGACCGGATCCTGCATTAGTGTCCTTGCGCCCTTCCCAACCTCCTGATCGCCGGCTCTCCCGACGATGATTATGCCGCCTGCCCGACCACCGGCTCGCGATAGCGCTCGCCCTTGGCCATGATCGCCCACACCATGCGGGCCATCTTGTTGGCTAAAGCCACAGCCGCCACCTTCGTGGCCCGCCGCGCCAGCAGTTGCACGATCCACGGCCGCCGCGTGCCATGCCGCTGGGCAAAGCGGATCACGGCGAGAGCGCCTACGGTCAGCATGGAACGCAGGTAGCGGTTGCCCTGCTTGGTCACGCCGCCCAGCCGCTCCTTGCCGCCGCTGGAACTCTGCTTCGGCACCAGCCCGATCCAGGCCGCCAGATTACGACCCGAGGCGAATGCCTTTGGGTCAGGAATATGCGCCACCAGGGCGGTAGCAAGCAACGGACCAATGCCGGGGATCTCGGCCAGCCGGCGGCTGACCTCGCTGGCCCGGTGGCAGGCGGTGATGCGCCGGTCCATCTCCAGGATCTGACGCTTGACCAGCGCCAGTTGCTCGGCGAGTGCCAGAATGCAGGCCCGAGCCAGTTCCGGGATGCGCTCATCGCCATCGCGGACCAGCAGAAGCAGCTCGTCGACACCCTCACGGCCGATCTTCGCCACCACGCCGAACTCGGCCAGGTGTGCCCGGATGGCGTTGGTGAGCATGGTCTTCTGCCGGACCTGCATCAGCCGTACCCGGTGCAGCATCAGAACACTCTGCTGTTCACACGTCTTCGTCTCGACAAAGCGCATGGGGGCCGGGTGACCGCCTCGCAGATCGCCTCGGCATCGGCCATGTCGTTCTTCTGCCGCTTCACGTAGGGTTTGACGTAGGCCGGCGGCATGAGCTTCACCTCATGACCAAGGTTCTGCAACTCACGCGACCAGTGATGGGCCGAGGCACAGGCCTCGATACCGATCAGGCACGGCGGCAGGCTCACAAAGAACTTGAGCACCTGCCCGCGCCTGACCTGGCGTCGGATCAGCACCTCGCCCGTGACGCTGATGCCGTGCACCTGGAAGACGGACTCGGCGATGTCCAGACCGATGGTGGCGACCGTGCTCATGGGCTGCTCCTGTGCCGATGGCTGATGACAACAGCCATGCTACCTCACCGCTGGGTGGGAGCCGTCCACAGCATCAGGAGCGTACCATTCGCCATAACCTTCATCTCGCCAGAACTGGTTCATCGTGAGGGATATTCTCTCCACCGCCTGGGTCCGGAGTCGATTCTCCCGCAGAGCAGGCGCCACTACCGCCTTCCCCCGCCGCCATTGCCGCCGCCGTGTCCACCGCCGTTGCCGCCACCGGAGTTTCCGCCGCCGTTCCCATTGCCGCCACCCGGTCCCCCTCCGTTTCCGCCAGCGTTGCCGCTAGGCCCACCTCCACCTGCGCCGGAGCCGCCCCGCGAGTTGCCTGCATTGCCAGATGGCCCATTGCCGTCACTGCGTCCGCGTGCCGTCCCGGAGCTGGAGTCGCTACGCGGGGATCGAGTAGGGCCGATCTCCTGTCCGTTGGGTGAAGCCTTGCCCCTCTGCGAGCCCGTAGACGGGCTCGTTGGGCTGCCGACATCGGAGCCCTGACGGCCTCGGCTTGCCGGAACCGGGGGCCCCTGAAGCGAGACACCCTCAAGGCCCAGACGCCCTCTTGGATCGGGCGCAACAGTCACCACGGCCGGAGCATATGTTCCAGCCGGCAGGGTTACGGAGGCTTTGCCGACAACCTCAAGACCAGAACCAAGACGCAGTCCGTCCCGGGTCCGCTCGACATAAGCCTCAATGGAAAGCTGCCGAACCTGAGGACCGAGCAGATCGCGCTCTATGGTCGTTTGGGCAACTTCCAGAATGCCCCGGTTGTGCCTCCCTTCGAGGACCACTCGGCGGCCGGCGATCGGCGCGTTCACTCCGGCGAGCCTCAACGCCCCAATCCTGAGACTGCCGTCGCGCAGCCTGGTCACCTCGCCGGCGATCCTGTCGGGGCCATCGGCCCTGCGCTCGATCAGGCTTGCGACGATCATTCCATCCGGTTGGCGTAGGCCGAACACCGCAACACGCTCGCCGCGGCGCCATTGTTTCAGCCCGGTGAGTTTCTCGGTGGAGACCGTCTGACCAAGCACCCTGAAGGTTTTGCCGCGCGTTGCCTCGATTGCGCCGACGACTTCGCTGGTCACCTCGATCCGCCCTGTCGCCAGTACGCCGTTGCGGCTCTCCGCAACAACCTGCACCACCTGGCCGATCTTGAGGTCGGAGGCCGCACGCGGTTGCCCGTCGATCCGCACCGTCACGTCCGGCGCATAGGACACATGCATGCCGTTGACAATGATGCTACCGAACCCACGGATCGTGCCCATGACGCCCGTGCCACCGATGCCGCGATCACCATCAGGGTCCGACGCTATCACGCCGGTTCCGCCAATGCCGCGGTCCCCTGTCTCTTGGCTCCGCGCCGCCAGCGGCGCAAGGAGCAACGTCAGCGCTGCCAGCCCGCAAGCGGCGGTTCGTGCAATCGAAGCAGCACAGTCCCTCACGTCCCGGGCTCCTCGTTGTTGCGCTCACTGGGCCTGTCAGTCGTCGCAGGCGGGACAACCTCTTCGGAATAGACGTAGATACCAAAGTTCCAACGCCACTGACCGGGCGGCCTTCCATCGCTGGCGGCGTGCGCCTCCCGATTGAGCTTCTGGAGCGCCTGCATCGCGACCTCTCGGGACCGTTGCTGGAGTTGCTCGGCCAGCTCCCTTGTCAGGCCGTCGTAGTGGACGGCACGCTCGAGGAATTGCGGCGAAGGCGCCTCCACATTGGCCACGGCAGCAGCGATGTGGTCGTGCAGGTTGCGTCCCAGATAGTAGAGCTGCTGGTCATCCCCGCTCCGCGGCACGTACGCAGCCTCGACCAGAACGGCCCGATCGTGGTCATCGATGACGACGAGTTTTCGGTCGAGCCACTCGTCCAGCACCGCACGGGGCCGCACATCGCGTGTGACAGAGGCAACGAGGCGCTCGAAGGACGGCTGCGACGGTTCTGCTGTGCGGGGCAGCGGCAAGGGATGTCCATCGCCATCACTGAACTCCGGATCCGCGAGCCAGCGGGCCAGAATGCGGCTCGTCTGCGAGACTGTCGCTGGAACAGTGTTCACCGGCGCTCCGGCCCCGCGCAGACGGCGGACCTCCTTGCGGTGGATGCCGGTGAGAAGACTGACCCGGCTGTCGGTCTGCTCTTTGCCGGGCAGAGCAAAGTCGTACTCGGCGACATTCACGTAGAGCTCCCGCAGCAGCTCCATGAGCATCGGAAATGTAATCCCGCTCCGGATCAGCAACCGCACGAGCGGACGCAGCAGGCGCGCCAAGGGCGCGTGAAGCTTGGCTGGTTCGAGGGTTCGAGGAGCGTCGCCGGACATGCCGTCCACCTAAGCACTTTTGACGTGGGAATCAATCCCACATCTGAGTTGACGTGGGAAAATTTCTCACTTAGCCTTTCTGCAAGGGGGCTCACTCGATCTCTCGATTTGTTGGAAGGAAACTTCATGACACGGCGTCTTGCTCTCACAGTTTCGGCTTTCGCCTTGGGTCTCGCCATCAGCCTGCAACCGCTGTCGCTGGACATGACATCGCTCAAGCTTGAGAAGTCTCAGGCCCAGGCCAAAGGCGGTGACGGCGGTGGAGGAAACGGCGGCGGGAACGGCGGCGGCGGCGGAAACGGCGGCGGCAATGGCGGCGGCAATGGCGGCGGCGGTGGAAACGGTGGCGGCAATGGCGGCGGGCATGGTGGCGGAAACTCCGGTGGCGGTGGTCACGGAGGCGGTTCCGGCGGTGGAAACAGTGGCGGCTCTCGCGGCGGTGAGAATTCCCGTGGCGGCGGCAGCGAGCGTGGCGGCCGCAGCTCCGATGTGAGCAAAGGCTACGCACATGGCCAGTCCAGAGCCGAACAGGCCCGGAGCACCACCCGCGACACCAAGGACGGACGGGAGAAGGTCTCCTCCGAAGCAAGAAAAGCTGCGTCCAACGCCAAGAGCATTGGCCTCGACTCAGCCAAGCTCGGTCGCATGAACGCGGTGAATGCCTCGGCAACGGCTCGGCAGCACGCTGCGCCGAACTCCACGGTTGGCCTGATCGCCACCTACGAGAAGGCCCTGAGCATCGGCGAGGACATGGAAGACCAGATCACCGATGCCGAGATCACCGAAGCCGCCAAGGCTCTCGCAGCCCTGTCGAAGGCAGGCGTGCCGGAAGAGCCCGTAAAGGTGCTCAACGAGAGGCTCGGGCTCGACATCGATCCTGAATCGGATCTGTTCGATCGCGTCATCGACGAGGCTCGGGAACTCCAGGCCGCCCGTCAGTAACCCATTGAACGTCCTGCCGCTCCTCAGCGGCAGGATTCTTCCCAGAAAGCGATCACCCAATCCATATGGAGGATTCCTTGGGCTTGACGAGAGAAGCAGCGTTCATTCAGGACATTCGGGCTCATGTGCACGGACACGTTCAGCAGGTCGGGGTCTCCGGGAGAGCGCCCATGCGCAAAGCCGGCAAGCCTCGCGTGCTTATCGTCGAAGACGAGGTCATGATCTCGATGATGATCGAAGACATGGTGCGCGATCTCGGTGGACAGGTGGTCGGCCCAGCCGGTAAATTCGAGCGGGCCATGGCCTTGGCGCTGGACGAGGACCTCGATCTCGCTGTTCTCGACGTCAATATCGATGGTCTGGTGGTCTATCCCATAGCGGACGTTCTGCGTTATCGCGACATCCCGTTCATCTTCACGACGGGCTATGATTCCAGCGTCGTTCCGCAGCGCTACCAGCACGATTGCGTGCTCTCGAAGCCGTTCTCGCAACAGGCCTTTAATGATGTCCTGCAAGGATTCTTCGCTGACTCGTCTCTACATCCGTCATCGCGCAATTCACATGTTGCATGACGCCGCTCTTCGCGATTAACCGGCGCACGGACATCACCTCACGATGTCCGTACATCGACCGAAACCAGGATCTTCCTAAAACTGCCGAAGAACTGATCAGCCTGCCTCTTCACGACGCCGTCTATCAAGCGGCCTCCGAGCTGCGCAATCTTGCCGCCTATCTGTGCCTGAACGTCATAGATCAGGCAGGTTCCCTCCGACACATCCTTCAGCTGGACCGTAGCTCTCCCCTTCGCGAAACCCGCTACGCCTCCCTGACCCTCGCCTAGAATTCTGTAGCTGTTTCCCGGCTCGATGTTCGAGAGCTCAATCCGTCCCTTGAAGCTAGCCTTGACCGGGCCGACTGCGATTTTGGCCACCGCCTCGAACTCTGATTCACTGAGCCTTGCAAGCTCTTGGCAGCCCGGAATGCAGAGTTTGAGAACCTCTGGATCGTTCAGTGCATCCCATACGGCCGCACGGGTGGCAGGGAGGAGGACTTCCCCGGTCATGAGTATCGCCACGAGATTCTCGCTTTCCTTGATATGAGGTCTGAAACTCCGACGCCAGCCCCGGTTCACGAGGAGCGCGCATGTGAGCGATGCGGGCTGAGCTCACTCATCTGCCCATTCTCGGATGTGAGCGTTGCTCAGCTACAAACTCGTGTTTGCGCCCGGAATTGCGACTAATCAGTCCAAGCGCGAACAAGCTGTTCCTGCTCGCCGAGGTCTTCGATGCCGAGCTCGACCTCCCAATCGGTTTTCTCGGACCCGCGCGGAATCTCGATGCCGTCGTTCGGACCGCAGATGGCGCTCGTCGCCTTCATGAAGATGATGGGTTCGGGCGGCACGGTCATGCCCGATTCCGCCGCATGGTCGGAATAGTTGAGGCCGATGCAGATGAACTTGCCGA
Organism: Microvirga sp. HS2; assembly: GCF_055792805.1. NCBI lineage: Bacteria > Pseudomonadati > Pseudomonadota > Alphaproteobacteria > Hyphomicrobiales > Methylobacteriaceae > Microvirga > Microvirga sp. HS2. The sequence goes on along the minus strand of NZ_JBVVAJ010000041.1, from coordinate 29,132 downwards.
CCTGTCCGACGCAGGGGCCGATGCGCGGATTCCCCTCGACACGCGGTAATGTGGACGGATCGATGCTGCGCAGCCGCTCGATCCCCGCAGGAGAGAGGGCGTCACCGGCAATGTCGGCGACGATGCCCGAAAGGTCTCGGATCTTACCATCTCGGTCAAGCATTCCAGGCTTCTCTTGACCGGGGGAACCATAGCGCAGCAGCTTCATGGGATCTTCTTGCTCCTGTGAGTTTATGGGCTAGGTTTGAGACGCGACCAAGAGGTCGGCACCCGCAGGCCGGCACGCTTCTAAACAGTCGTGTCATTCACAAGCGCGACCTTCGCGATTTTCACACAGCCTGATCCGACTGACTCTGCCCATCGACACGCAATGTAAGATGCCGCGCAGGCTCCCGTGCCCGCGACCGTGAGTGTCGAGTCGAACATTCACTCGATTTTAGAATCTACCGCCGTCGAGGATGTCCGACCCGAAGCCTTATGGACCTAGATTACTTGCTCGGTGCTCACCCCCCGGCAGTCCATCTCGTATTCAAGCTCCAGGACCGGAGGCCGGTTGTAGTGCCAGGTGAGGCCGCCACGAGCCGCGCCGCGCCTTACGATCTCTTCCGCAAGGAAAGGGTGTAGATCATGGACGGTGTAGACTTGGGCCGCAGTCGTGTCTTTCCAGGTCGCATCAACGGCACTAAGGCGCCGCTCCATCTCGTCGAGGACGAAACGAGCCTTCTCCTGCAAGCCCGCGGGAGTGAGATCGCCGCGACGGACGATATGATCCTTATAGTTGGCGAAGCCTTCGGGCGCCTCCGCACTTCCGGCAATGATGAAGGATGACGGCGCACCCTCGACCACTCTCGTGTAACTGAAGGCGTAGAACGATGGCTCACCGGGCGGGGTGATTTCGGGACAGACATTGCTGCGTGCGACTGGATTGGCCCCGTCGCGGAAAATGCCCCAGCGCTCGAGGGTGCCCACATACACTTCATTGAAGGCCTTAAACGTCTCCTCGGTGAACGGAGCCGGCGAGCGCAGTTCGCAGGCGCAGAAGGAGGTCAAAGGACGGCCGGTCGCCTCAATAACTTCTTTGATCCGCTCGAAACCCTCGGCGAGCGCTACAGGCTCGCGAAAGCGGACGCGGACGATTTCGTGGCCCGGAAGCGCCGCGACACCTGCCGAGTACTGGAAGACGCCTGGAATGTAGCGGTAGCCGCCAGGGGTAAAGTCGATCGTGCTCAAGTTCTTCCTCCTTGTTGAAGCTTCTGTCGCGCTGCCGTTTGGACGGCATCTACGATGGCGTGGTACCCGGTGCACCGGCAGTAATTGCCGGAGATCGCCTCGCGGATCGCATCCCGCGATGGATCCGGATCAGACGCGAGAAGTTCTGCTGTGGTCAGCAGCATCCCGGGCGTACAGAACCCGCACTGCAGTGCTGCGCGCTCAAAAAACGCATCCTGCAGCGTCTTGATTCGGCCGCTGGCTGTTGCCCCTTCGATCGTCTCGATGCTGCATCCATCCGCCTGGACGGCGAGCATGAGGCAGCTGCGAACGCAGCGTCCATCGACGACGACTGTACATGCCCCGCAAACTCCATGCTCGCAGCCGACATGTGTTCCAGTGAAACCGAGTCCCTGCCGCAGCCAGTCCGCCAATGACAGGCGCAGCGGTACCCGCGTGTGAACATTTGCACCATTGACGGTACAGGAGATCTCCGCGGTGGGCTCTTCAGGGTGCGCATTCATGCCTGTTTTCCCGTGTGCTTGGCGAGCGCCCGGCGAAGCAGAACACCTGTGATATGGCGCTTGTACTCCACCGAATATTCGCCCGAAGAGAATACCTCGATGTCTGAAAGGGCCTCGATGGCTCGCACTTGGGCAGCCGGGTCGGCTGGTGAATGCCCAGCCAACACGCCTTCCACGGCCCGCGCCCGGACGGGCCCGTCAGCAATCCCAAAAAAAACGATACGTGCGCTCCTGATGACGCCCTCCATCGTCTGTATTCCGCTCGCTAGGCCCGCTATCGCGAAATCGCCGTGCCGACGCGCCACTTCCTCGAAGCTGAAATTCCAACCTGCCCCCTCTCGAGGGAAGAAAACCTCAACGATCATCTCGTCGGGTGCGAGGGCCGTTTCATACATCCCAAGGAAAAACTCCGAAGCCTTGACGATGCGCCGCCCGCGAATGGAGGCGGCCGTCATCTCGGCATCGAGACAGAGGGCACAGGCAGGAAGTTCCGAGGCGGGATCGGCCAACGCGAGGCTACCGCAGACTGTCCCACGATTGCGGACTGCTTGGTGTGCAATATGCGGCATAGCAGCCGCAAGCAGCGGAAATCCACCAGCCCTGGTGACATGAGCCAGGAGGTCGGCATGACGTACGGTGGCGCCGACCCGCAAACCGCTCTCTTCATCAACAAGCGCCTGGAGCTCTGGAATATGGTTGATGTCGATGAGGAGCCCAGCCTGCGAGAGCCGCAGGTTGAGCATCGGCATCAGGCTTTGCCCGCCCGCGAGGATCCTGGCATCCTCGGCCCGGTCCGCCAGAGCGGATAACGCCGCGTCCACGGACGCCGGACGCAAATATTCAAACCGAGCGGGCTTCATGGTTCCTCCTTGGCAGAAATACTTCCTAGAGAGCGGAGGATAAGCGCCGGCGAGATCGGGGTCTCGCGGATGACGGCACCATGCGGAGCAAGCGCATCGTTCACTGCGTTCAAGACGGCCGCTCCAGCGGCACATGTGCCAGCCTCTCCGGCGCCTTTTGCACCGAGCGTGGAGCCCGAGTAAGGGGTCTCGACATGATCGACCACAATGTCAGGCATTTCCGCCGCCATCGGGACCAGATAATCGGCAAGGGTGGCGGTTGTGAGCTGACCCTCCTCATCATACCGGCACGCCTCCAGCAGCGCCTCGCCGATGCCCTGGATGACCCCTCCCCGAATTTGTTCGTCCACCAGAAGAGGGTTTATGATGCGGCCACAATCCTCCACGACCCAATGCTTCAGGCATCGCACCAAGCCGGTGTCGAGGTCGACCTCAACCAGCGAAGCCTGGATGCCGTTGGTCGGGATGGCGGCATCCGCCGGGCGGCGGTAGTTGTGCGCCACTGTAGGCTGAGGCTCGATACCAGGCGGCAGTTCGTGACCTCGAAACAGAACGACCTTGGCAATCTCGTCGAGACCGAGACGGCGGGCACCGCTCAGGTCGATGACGGCCCCGTTCCGGATGTCGAGTTCATCCGGTGCAGTCTGCAACAGGGCTCCCGCCGCTTTGAGGATCTCGACACGTAGTTTTCGGCCGGCGCCCCAAGCCGCCTCGCCTCCGATCGCGGCTCCGCGCGACGACCATGCGCCACCGCCATGCGGGGACTGGCGCGTATCGCCGGTTGCAATCGCCACGCGATCCACATCGAGCCCGACGGCATCGGCTACGATCTGCACCAGGCCCTGTGTGATCCCCTGCCCGATCTCGCACACGCTGGCGCTGCCGGTGACACTGCCATCCGGTTCGAGGGACAACACGACGGTATCTACCGCAGCCACCGGAACATGGGCACGGCCGTATGCCTCGGATCCGGACGCCGTCATCTCGACGAATGCAGCAAACCCGATCCCAAGCGCACGCCCCTGCTCCCGAGCCGCCACTATGTCCTTTCGGAGCGACGGCAGGTCTATGAGGCCTATCATCTTGTCGAGACAGGCCTCATGCGAGAGGTCGAGCAGGCGCAATCCTGCCGGATTCGTACAGGGCATGTCCTCCGGCCGCATGTAGTTGCGCCGCCTGAACTCGAGCGAATCGAGACCTAGGCGTGCGGCCGCAATGTCGACGAGCCGCTCCGTGACGGTGCAGGCGATGGGATGCCCAACCGAACGGTACTGGCCCGTGAGTGCCTTGTTCTGCAGCGCCACTTGCGCCCGGGCCCGGAGACAGGAGATACGGTAGGCCGCCCCGATCGGACGCAGGGCCATGATGGTTTCCATGGTGCTCGATCGCGGAAACACCGAGTAGGCGCCAAGCCCGTGCAGATCATGGATGTCGAAGGCGGTGATCAAGCCGTTTGCGTCGACCGCCATGCGGGCTGTGATCTCGTGCTCGCGGGCATGGATGTCGGACATCATGCTCTCGATCCGGTCGGCGACGAACTTGACCGGTCTTCCCATAAGCCTTGCCGCCGCGCATATGGCGATCTCGTCTGAGTAAACGTGCATCTTGATGCCGAAGCCGCCTCCGACATCCGGCGCAGAGACCCGCACCCGCGCCATCGGCATACTCAGCAGTTCCGCAATGTGCAGATGCATCTGATGCGGCATCTGATGTGAGATACGAACATCCAGAACCCCGGAAGCCGGCTCGTAGACTGCGAGCACGCTCCGCGGTTCCAGCGTGACGCCGGTATGTCGTGTGAATCTCAGGCATTCCTCGACCACGAGAGACGCGGCCGAGAAAGCCGCATCAACGTCGCCCGATCCCAGCTCGCAGCTCCAGGCGAGATTGGTGCCCAACTGGGGATGCGCGAGCGGTCCGTCGGGTGCGAGCGCGGTTCGGAGGTTGGCCACCAGCGGCAACTCCGAAAACTCGACCGCGATCAATTCCAGTGCGTCCTCGGCAATGGCGCGAGAGTGAGCAAGAACGAGGGCGACTGGCTCACCCTGATATGCCACTCGGCCATTGGCCAGTGGATACTGCTCCGGCGACTTAAGACCGGGGAAGACCGCCGAGACTGTCTCCCACGATTGACAGACAGGTTCGAGATCGGCCCATGTCAGGACCGCCACGACGCCCGGAAGGCTCTGCGCATCGGCGGTGCCAATGGACAGAATTTCCGCGTGTGCATAGGGGCTTCGCAGGAAAGCGGCATGGAGTTGCCCCGGCAGGTCAAGATCGTCGACGTAGGAGCCGCGCCCGGCCAAGAGGCGTCGCGTGCCCTCGCGCGGCCGTGGTCGTCCGACCTCACGAAAGCTTTTCATCAAGCCAGTCCCATGTAGGCTTCGCGGATCCGCGGATCATTCGCAAGATCGGACGCCCTGCCGGATGCCGTGATCCGACCGCGATCAAGCACGAAGGCTCGATCGGCAAGCTCGAGCGCGTTCATGACGTCCTGCTCGACCAGCAGGATCGCGACGCCGCTCTTGTTGATCTCCCGCAAGCTGTTGGACAGAAGCTCAACTATTCGCGGTGCGAGCCCGAGAGAAAGTTCGTCGATGAGGAGAAGCCGCGGTCGCGCCATCAGCCCACGGCCTACTGCGCACATCTGCTGCTCCCCACCGGACATGGTCCCAGCGTCCTGGTTGCGGCGTTCCGCAAGGATCGGGAATGTACGGTAGACACGCTCCAGGTCAGCGTTGATTTCGGCCCGATCCTTGCGGAGATAAGCTCCCATGAGGAGATTGTCGCGGACGCTCATCGCCGAGAACAGGCGTCGCCCCTCTGGAACATGGGCGATTCCTGCCTGGACGAAATCTGCTGGTCGAGCGCCCGACATTTCCTTGCCACCGTACTGCATGCCGCCGGCCTTTGTCGGGATCAGGCCCGAGATGCAGCGCATGAACGTGCTCTTTCCTGCACCGTTTGAGCCAACCAGGCAGACGATCTCGCCTGGATTGATATCGAGCGTCACGTCCCAGAGCACCTGTACGTCACCGTACCCGGCCTGCAAATTACGAACTTCAAGATGTGCAGGAGTCCTCATGCCGCCCCTCCGATCGCAGCCGCATACTTTGCGCCAAGGTAGGCCTCGACGACTGCTGGGTCTCGAAGCACGGCACGAGGCTCCCCTTCAGCAATCCGCTGACCGTGGTGAAGCACCAGGATACGTTGCGATACTGACAGAACAACTTTCAATAGATGCTCGATCAGAATGATGGTGACGCCCTGCTCCGCGATACGGCGGATCATCGCCAGAGCTTCATCGACCTCGGTCGAATTGAGACCGGCATTGACCTCGTCGAGCATCAGCAGCCGAGGTTTCATGGCCAGGCCTTTGGCGAGTTCAAGGCGTTTTCGCTGGGCCAATGTCAAGGTCGCAGCAGGACGATCGGCCACCTGCCCCAGCCCCGTAAAGCGCAAATGCTCCATAGCGGCCGCATGGGCATCGCGGAGGCCCCCAACCTGACCGGCGAAAAGCGCCCCGGCCGCAACGTTTTCAACGACTGTCATCTTCGGGAAGGGCTGAACGATCTGAAACGTGCGAGCGAGGCCGAGTCTTGCAATTTCGTACGGTTTCAGACGTGTGATGTCCTTTCCGTCGAACTGGATGCTGCCGCGTGTCGCGGGATGAACGCCTGTGATGACGTTGAGAAGCGTCGTCTTTCCGGCGCCGTTCGGGCCGATCAATCCAAGGATCTCACCTGGCTGGATCGAAAACGTGATGTCGTCAACCGCTCTGAGCCCTCCGAATACCCGAGAAACCTTGTTCAAGGATAGAATAGCGTTCATGCGGGAAACCTCTTCGCGCTGCGCCAGTTGCGGACGAGAGCAAGCAGGCCGTTGGGGAGGAAGAGCACAAGCAGCACAATGATGACTCCGAGCGCCGCAGCATGGAGCGTCAGAAGGTTACGCCAGACAACCTCTTCGAAGAGGAGGAGAATGAAGGCTCCAATTGCCGGGCCGAATACCGTGCCGAGGCCACCAAGCAACACCATGACGAGCGGCTTCACTGACAGCAGGATGTCGAAGACGTCCGGAGGCTCAATGTAGTTGACCCAGGACGCATAAATGGCGCCAGCCATGCCGACGAAAACGGCCGACAGAGCGAATGCACCGGTTTTGTACGCGTATGCGTTCACGCCGAGGATGTTCGCGGCATCCTCGTTCTGCTGGATACAGCGCAGGCCGAAGCCAAGTTTGCTTGCCTGTACGAAGACGGCGGTCGCCATCGTCATCGCGGCCAATGCCAGCATGGCATAGAAGAACAGCATCGCCTGGGCGCCGACCGATATTCTCAGAAGGGGGAGGTTTATGCCCATACCGCCGCCGGTGATGTCCGGTGTCGTATTGATGATCTCACGGAGGACCTCGGCGATGACAAGGCTTGCGATGGCAAAGTAGTGACCACGCAAGTGCAGGATCGCCCCGCCGATGACTGCAGCGAAAAGCATCGCCACCAAGCCCGCCGCGGCCCATGTACCGATCATCGGAACTCCGCCTCCTTGAAGCACCGCCGATGTATAGGCACCGAGGCCGAAGAAGGCGGCAGTCGCGAAGGATGGATAACCGGCGAGACCGCCGATGAAATTCCAGGATTGAGCTAGAACCACGTACATCGCAAGCATGGTCGCGAGACGGAGAATGTAGTTGTCACCAAGCAGTGGTAGCGCCGCGAAGACGCACGTGCCGATGAGGAGAATGAGCCAGTTTCTCATTCATAGCCCCTCTTGCCGAGAATCCCGCTCGGTCGAACGAACAGGAGAAGAAGAAGGAGACCGAACGACAGCGTGACCGCGTGCTCGGGCCCGAACCAGAACGCCCCAAGGCTCTCGATGACCCCGAGAACAAGGCCTCCGACCAGCGCGCCGGGCACACTGCCGAGCCCTCCGAGCACGCACACGACGAACGCCTTGCCGAGGAACATCGAGCTGTTGAGAGGGGAAATCGGGTACACGATGGAAAGCAATGCTCCAGCGGCACCGGCCATAAGAGCCCCGAGACCGAAGGTGATTGCATTGATGTGACTGACGTCGACACCCATCAGCGCTGCCGCTTCGCGATCCATGCGGACTGCAACGATTGCGCGACCGATACGACTGTCTCGTAGGAGCCGATACAGCAGCCCCGTCAGGAGCATGGCCAGAACCATTGCCGCCACACGGTCGCCTGGTAGAAAGATCGGACCGATCTCTACTGATGGCATCGGCGTGGCCAGGTTCACCTTCTTGTAGTCAGCCGTGAACGCAAGAAGCATTGCGTTGTTGAGGAGCAGATCGAGGCCGAAAGTGAGGGTCAGAGTAATCAGGACTGGTGCCGTGATAACCCGGTTCACGAACCCTGCCTGGATTGCATATCCCAGGCCGTAGAGCAGGCCTCCGGCAATCACGACCGAGGCGAAGGGGTGAATGCCTGCGTAAACGTAGCCAAAATATGCGACGTAGGCACCCAGCACGACGAAGGAGCCGTGCAGAAGGTTGATCACGTTGAGAACGCCCCAGACCAGGGAGAATCCGACTGCAATGCAAGCGTAAAGCCCGCCCAGGACGATGCCGTTCGCTAGGACTTGAAGATAAATCATGGGATTGGTTTTCGCTGGATGTGCGAGCTTTTTGGGAGGGCGGGAAGGAGTGACCCGGGTCGCCCCTTCGACGATGATCGGCCCTAGTTGAACTTGAAGTCAGCCTGCTTGATTGATGAAGGATGAATGACTACCGGCTTGCCTCCTTGGATCTGGAAGACGGGCGGCTCGAGGGAGATGATCTGCCCCGTCGGGCCAAACTTCACCCGACCATAGAAGGTCTCCGTATCCATTGCAGCAAGGGCGTCGCGGACCTTCTTGGGATCAATCGTGCCTACGGCCTCGATGGCAAGCTGAAGGATTGCCCCACCGGCTGCCGCAGATGCCTCCGCATAGTCCGCCTCGCCGCCATATTTCTTGGCCCAGGCCTCGTTGAAAGCCTCGGTCGTTCCGAAGACGTCCTTGCCCTTATAACGGACAGCCGGATGCCACCACGCAGCGCTTGAGATGTTCTCGCCCAGAGGGCCGGACGCCTGGATGAATTCCTTGTATGCCGGACCTGCAATCATTGTGATGACGGGTGCTTTGACACCCTGATCCGCCATTTGCTTCCGGATCAGGATCAGATCGTTGATGTAGCCCGTTGCGAAAACCCAATCCGGTTGAGCCGAGCGCATCTGCGTGATAGCCGCGCTGTGGTCCATCGCGCCGATCGCATAGCGCTCAAACATGACGACTTCGAGATCGCGCTTCTTGGCCCCCTTCTCCATCTCCTGGGCAATGGCGAGCGGGAACAAGTCGTTGCGGGCGAGAATGGCAACACGCTTCACGTTCTTGTTTTTCTCGGCGACGATTTTCGCGAGCGGCTCTGTGAGTGTGTCGTTCGGAGTGAACGTCCCGAAGAGATACTTGTAACCCTGGTCGTAGACCTGCTCGGAGGACGCCGTCGACGCAATCGTGGGGATCTCATACCGCTCCGAGACGGTGCTCGCTGCCTTCGCCGCGCCGGAGCCGAAGGGCGAGAAGAGGAAGTTGACCTTGTCCTCGGTGATGAGGCGTTCCGCGGACTGAACGGCCTTCGGCGTGTTCGATGCGTAGTCCACGTATACAATCTGAACCTTGTAGGCCTTGCCGCCAGCCTTGATGCCGCCCTTGCCGTTGACCGTCTCGGCCCAAAGATCATAGCCTCGCTGCTGTTTGATCCCTTCAGGTGACAGAGGCCCGGTGAGAGGCAGCGGCGCACCGATCCGAATGACATCCTGTGCATGAGCGGCACCGATGCCTATTGTCAGTGCCGCCGCAGCAAGTACTCCTGATACTCTCTTGAAAGACATTGTTCTCTCCCCTCTTTATTGCCGGTAGTGTGGCCCTACCGCTCGGTTTGCTTCAAGATTTAATTCTGGAACAATCCGTTCTCGTTTCGGCAACGAGTGCTCAAATGATCAGCACCGATGATCGCGATTGGATTGCATGGAGCAGGCTGTAGGCGGTTGACGCAGACGTCTTCGGATTGCTGCTGGCATGGCCTGCCATCACAACGCTCATGCTGCCGATCTCGCTTTCTGCTTCGAGGACGCCTGTGTTGCCGGCGGCCGATGGGTCCGCCACGAGGCGCACCGTTGTCCGCTCGAAGCCGAGCCCCGCAAGGGCGACTGTCGCAGCCAGATTAGCATTCTTAGGATAGTTCAGGGCGGCCTCACGGGCACTTCCCTCGAAGAAGACAGTCCGCGCCTCTAGACCCTCGAGGTCGAGGATCTGCTCGGCAGGAGTGCCACGCCATGCGACAGGCGGTTTTACGGATGTGTATGTAACTTTGTTAATGCCCGCAAGTTTCAGCGCTCCAAGCCCATCGAGTCCGGCGATTGCCCCCGCCGGTATGAGAAGCTGTGCCGGTGGAGTGGCGGCCTCCAGCAAACCTTCAAGGAAACCCGGCTCGGCGAGAGCGCCTGTCGAGATGATCATGAGGCGAATACCGGCCTTGAGCACTCCAACCGCATAGCTACGCACGGCATCCTGCCCCGCGCATTCCACGACGAGCGTCGGACTGTATGCCAGGAGATCGAGCAGACTCGTCACGATCTGCACATTGCCCGGCAGCGCCTTCCGCGCTCGGTCAACATGGCCCGGACGGACCAGTATGCCAACGAGCTCCGAACCACTGCAATCCTCGATGAGGCCAGCCGCAACCGTCTGCCCGATTGCTCCAAAACCGATGAGGGCGATACGTTCAGAACTTCCGGTCATCATGGCCTCAAACTTGTGTGGAGAGCATGCTACCTCTCGCCTGCGTTCGAACAAGATGCGATGCTGCAGCACTTCGTTGCCATTTTTCGAACGTTAAGGGCCTTCCCAATGTCTCAGAGCCAAGTCCGGTATTTTATCGAGGTTGCTCGCACAGGATCAGTTCGTGAGGCTGGTGAACGGCTCAATGTTGCATCGTCCGCTGTCAGCAGACAGATTCAAAACCTTGAGCACGAGCTTGGGATGGAGCTGTTTGAGCGGCGTCCGCGCGGAATGGTCCTAACGGCTGCCGGCGAGATCTATTTGAACTACGCCCGATCTGCCGCGCTCGAAAGCGAGCGGGTTCGTTCGGAGCTGGAGGCTCTGCGAGGGCTGAGGCGCGGGACCATTCGCATCTACACGGTTGAGGGCATCATTGCCGATGCTCTTACGAACGCTGTAGCCGTCTTCAGAGCCAAGCATCCCGGAATCGCCTTCAAGCTCGTCGCCACGGGCACGAGCGAGGTCATCCCGGCCGTGCACGACGGTCAGGCCGATCTTGGCATCTCGTTCAATGCGCAACCCCATCCGCTGGTGCACTTTGTCCGCCGAGTGCGTGACCCGGTTGCCGCCGTCGTGCATCCAGACCACCCACTCGCTCTTTTGACGCAGGTCGCATTTTCCGAACTCCTGCCATTCCCGATCGGCATCCCAGAAGTTGGTTTCGGCATCCGCCGTCTTATCGATGATCAATGCCGCAGGTTTGGGACCTCGATCGAACCTGCGCTTGAGACGAACTCGATTGAGGCACTTCGCGGGTTTGCCCGCTCCGGTGCTGGGGTGTCCATCCTGCCTCCCCGTTCGATACAACGCGAAGTCAAGCTGAACCTCGTCAAGGCGGTTCCGCTGAGCGATGCGGCGTTCAAGCATGCGTCAATCGACATAAGTGCTTTGGCCGGACGCAAGCTACCGACGGCCGTCTGTGAATTTGCTTCGGCCCTGGAGCAGGCACTATTAGGCACAAGCCCGCTCCTGAAGGAAACCTCTGTCGGAATGGAGATGTCACGCTAACCGGGAGAAGTCAGCAACAGGCGCCTTGTCGCGCGGATAGGCGATTTAGCAACCGAAGCTGGATGGCATAGGAGGACTTCGCCGTCACCACATTCCCAGAAAGCGGCACCGGGTGACGAACTGGGCTGAGTACGACGCAGCCCTGCGCCGGCGCGGAAGCCTCATGGACTGGTTCTCTGAGGAAGCAATTGCCGCCTGACGGGCCAAGCTCCGCTCCATGCGAGGCGGTCAGGGTTCTGTCGCAAGTTCGGTTTTACTTGTCTATACGCGAGCGCTCCCGGTGACCGGATCCTGTAGAATAAAAGGCTTGGCGCCGCTACCATACCGCCAAATGGCACCGAAAAATTGGCTATACTTCAAGTTTGCAACAGAACCTGAGGACTGCCGTCGCCACACTTGCCCTGTTTGCCGCCTTCAGTCCCCGGCCTTGGCCGCCGATCAGATCGAGAAGTCCCAGGCTTATGCGGTGCTTGGGCATATGCCGAAGGCAGACGAGCAGAGGGTGGACCATTGTCGGCTAACCCGGCAGGACACCCATTGGCAGCTCATCCGTGCCAATGGCAGGCAGGAACCGATCCCCGGTATCACGCTCCAGACCTTCCGATCCGTCGACGGGATTATCGTCACGGCATTGTCAGGCGCATGTAGAGAGACTGTCCCGGATAGTTGCGGGAACCTTCCTGATCCCTCCTCATCCAATGATCATCCCCAAGGTCCCACCGGGCACGGACGAGGACGCCATGATCCGCTCGGTTGCCTATTCGAAAGCCATTCTCGCCGGCATGGCGGGCGCCGTTGCCTGGGAGGTTGTCGCGCGGCTGCTGATCTGGGCCGGCGTGCCGTTCTTTGACCTCATCATGATGCTCGGGACCTTGGTCCTTCCCAACGCAGGCCCATGGGCATCCTGGTTGGCCGGGATGTCGATCCACCTGATCGTCGGCGCGATCTGGGCGGTCTTCTACGCCTATTTCTTTTGGTCCGTTCTGCCGCTGCGCCCAGCCGTGCAAGGCTTGGTGTTCGCCTTCGTGCCCATGCCGCTAGCGATCCTGATCATGCATCCTCAGTTCGATCTGATGCACCCTCTCGTCCAAAGCGGCCATTGGCCGTCTTCCGGCCTGTTCGGCTTGAGCGGGGGCGCGCACGAGCCACTCTCGATTGGGGTCGGCCACCTGATCTGGGGCAGCGTGCTGGGCCTGCTCTACACACGGCCCGTCGGCTATCCCGCCAACCGTTCCCTAAGTCCGGGCCGCCAGTCGGCCGGAGCTCATCCGCATCTCCGTTCGGCTCCCGGGCCCTCCGATCACCACTTCATGTTCGCTACTGGGATCGAATGCAGCTATCCCACGCTCGAGGGGGGACATTGGCGCATGGACCAGATGGCAGCCTGCGGCCACTACCGCCACTGGCGCACCGACCTTCGGCTCGTCCGGGAGCTCGGCCTTCGCTATCTGCGCTATGGCCCTCCCCTGCACCTGATCAACCGGGGCCCCGGCGAATATGACTGGGCCTTTCTTGATGAGGTCTCCGCCGAGATGGAGCGACTCGGCATCGCGCCGATCATGGATCTCTGCCATTTCGGCCTGCCCGACTGGCTGCAGAATTTCCAGAACCCGGAGGTGCCACAGGCGCTCGCGGATTATGCGAGGGCTTTCGCCCGGCGCTACCCACGGGTGCGGTTCTATACTCCCGTGAACGAGATGTATGTGTGCGCTAAGCTCAGCGCCCTGGAAGGATTGTGGAACGAGCAGTGCCGGGACGAGCATGCCTTCGTCACGGCCGTGCGTCACCTCGCCAAGGCCAGCGTGCTGATGATGCAGGCGATTGCCTCTGAGCGTTCCGATGCCGTCTTCATCAACAGCGAGAGCGGCGAGTTCTATCAGCCCTGCTGCCCTGATCCCGAGGTCCGCCGCATTGCGGCCTTCGAGAACGAGCGGCGCTTTCTGCCGCTGGATCTCCTGTATGCAAGGCCGGTCCATGAAGATACACGCGCCTATCTCCTCCGGCACGGCATGCCGCCCGAGGAGTACGCCTGGTTCATGCAGCAGAATGTACGCAGTCGGGCGATTTTGGGTGTCGATTACTACGAGTGGAACGAAAAGCTCATCGACAGCACCGGGCATGCGCAGACGCTAGGAGAGCTATTTGGCTGGTACGCCATTGCGGGCCAGTACTACCAGCGCTATCGGCGGCCGATGATGCACACCGAGACCAACCGAATGGATGCCCGAGATGGACCACGCTGGCTCTGGCGGCAATGGCACAACGTCCAGCTGATCCGACAGACCGGCGTGCCGATCGTGGGCTTCACCTGGTACTCGCTAACTGATCAGGTCGATTGGGACATCGCCCTGCGGGAGCCGCTCGGCAACGTGAATCCAGTCGGCTTGTTCGATCTCAACCGCGATCCGCGGATCGTCGGCTTAGCCTATCAGCATCTTGTACGCCTCTTCCAGGCAGACCTCGGCGCAGCCCCATCCATCGAGGCGGTGCTGGAAGACGCGTCGAAAATCGCAATGCAGGGGGCATGGAGGCACCATGCTTAGGATGCTTCAGGCCCATGGCCTTGATGCCGGTCCGACCCAACGGCCGCTTCTGGTAGGCGCCGTCGCGGGCGTGATCGCCACTGTCCCGGCCTTGGCGGTCCTGGCCGGGTTTCAGTCCCTCGACGCTCCGGCCCGGGCCACCGGCACGTCCGTGTTCGCGGCCAGTCTCACCTACACTGGCCTGATGCTCTTCGGCGGGATCCTCTACGGCTGGCTGTTCCAGCGCGCGGCCAACGACGTGCGGGGCGGCTGGCTCTTCGGAATGGCGTATGGCTTCATCCTCTGGATGCTAGGGCCGATTCCGCTGCTGCAATGGCTGCCGGACGAGCCCATCCTGCAGGGCTATCCCGCTGCGGGCCTGCTGCTGGCCCAGCTGCTCTGGGGCCTCGGGCTGGGATTGGCATTTCCACCAGTTCACCACTGTCTGCATGCAAGCCTGAAGAGCGAAGCCCATCCAGAATCTGGAGGCACGGGGCCGGAAGCAGCAGCCCAGGCACAGATGCTGCGGCCGCTTCCAAGGTCCAAGCGCTCATCTCTCTGAAAGGGCCGTGCCGATCAGGATTGGGATCCGGGGGAAGAGTGATATGTCCTAGAATACAACTTGGCCCGGGACGGTGAACAGGCGGTGCGAATGGAACTGGCTGGACTGGTTGGCGATGCGATTCTTTCTGCTGCCGCGGATGCAATCGTGGCAACGGACCGCGACGGGGTCATCCGGGTTTGGAACGCAGGCGCCGAGCGGATCTTCGGCCATCGCGCCGACGAGGCTTTGGGCCAATCGCTGGACCTGATCATCCCGGAGCGCCTGCGGGCACGTCACTGGGAGGGGTTTCACCGCGTCATGACAACCGGTGAGAGCCATTACGGCGAAGGCGACCTCCTCTCGGTACCTGGCCTCCGCAAGGACGGTCAGCGCATCTCGCTGGAGTTCACCATCGTGCCGCTCAAGGACGAGCGCGGACAGATGCAGGGTCTCGCCGCCGTCATGCGCGATGTGACCAGCCGCTTCGAGGAGATCAGAAGCCTGAGGAAAAAGCTGGCGGACGCAACCGCGTCCCCAAACACCCGCTGATCGGCATGGCAAATCCGTTCTACACGATCGGGCACTCGACCCGCACCATTCAGGAGTTCGTGGACCTGCTGCGCGAGGCCAATGTCCGTCTCGTGGTGGATGTGCGGACGGTCCCCCGCTCCCGTACCAATCCGCAGTTCAACCGCGACGCGCTGCCCGGAAGCCTCGGCGGCTATCAGATCGGATACCAGCATATCGCCGAGCTAGGCGGGCTGCGTGGCCGGCAGCGTCTGATCGAGCCGTCCCCGAATGATTATTGGGAGAGCGCCAGCTTTCGGAACTATGCCGACTATGCCCTGACGGACCGGTTCAGGGAGGGGCTCGAGCGCCTGATCGATCTCGGAGGCCAAAGCATCACCGCGATCATGTGCGCTGAGGCGGTGTGGTGGCGGTGCCACCGTCGGATCATCACTGATTACCTGCTCGCCTCCGGTCACTCTGTGTTTCACATCATGGGCCCGAGAAAAATAGAGCCCGCGTCGCTCACGCCCGGAGCCCGCCCTTCGCCCGACGGAATTCTCTATCCCGCCCCAGGCAAGTCAACCTGACATGCCTGGGCTGAACCGGCCTCGGCCGGTCATTTGCGCCCTGGTCTGCCCAGGCGGGAAGCCCGCGTCACGACCCGAATCCGGAACCCGGCCCCGCATGGCGGGTTCCCCTTTCAGTCAAGCTTGACCCGCCGTGGCAGGCGAACCTTGAAATTATAGGAAAGGAGCAGGGCCCGAGTGACAAGCGAACGTTATGCTATCGGTCTGGCGCGGGCCTTCGGCGGCTCGATCCTCTTTAGCCTCCCGCTGCTGATGACCATGGAGATGTGGTCGCTGGGCTTTGCCATGGGCCGTGGCCGACTGCTGCTGCTCATGACCTTCACACTCGTGGTCTTGGTCGGCCTCTCATACTTCTCGGGCTTCGAGAAGACCTTCAGCCTCAAAGAGGATGCGATGGACGCCTTCGCCGCCTTTGGGGTCGGCGTCATCACGTCCGCGGTGCTTCTCGTGGCACTTGCGGTGATCACCTTCGAGATGAGCGGGGGCGACATCGTCGGGCGGGTGGCCCTACAGAGCGTACCGGCGAGCTTCGGCGCCATGCTTGGGCGCAAGCAGCTCGGGGCGGAGCAGGACCTGAAGGCAGAGGAGGAGCGCAAGCAGGAGGCTGGCTATAGCGGCGAGCTCTTCCTCATGCTGGCCGGCGCCCTGTTCCTGGCCTTCAACATGGCCCCGACGGAGGAGATGATCCTGATCGCCTTCCAGATGAGCCCATGGCATGCCCTGGCGCTCGGCGTGCTCTCGATGCTTCTCCTGCATGTCTTCGTCTACAGCATTGGGTTCTCCGGCCAGGAGAGCAAGCCTGAGGGCGGGACCTTCCTGTCGAACTTCCTGCGCTTCACACTGGCCGGCTACGGCATTGCCCTGCTGGTGAGCCTTTATGTGCTCTGGAGCTTCGGGCGAACGGACGGTGTGGCCATGGCCGAGATCGCGAACATGCTGGTGGTGCTCGGCTTCCCAGCGTCGCTCGGCGCCGCGACGGCGCGACTGGTGGTGTGAGCCGGTGATGGACCAAGAATTCAAAGCAACCGGCATCCGCCCCGAAAAATTCCGGCCGCAAGTGCCGTGGCTGGAATGGGTGGCCTCCGGCATCGGTCTAATTTTGGTGCTCGGCCTTTTCGGTGTAATCGGGTGGCAGGCATTCAATGGCGCGTCCACGCATCCTGCAATCATCGTCGAGGTCGGAAGCGTTTCCCCCGTGGAGAGCGGCTTTCGGGTGCTGTTCAGGGCCCGGAATACTGCCGGAGAGGCTGCCGCACAGGTGGAAATCGAGGGCACAGTGTCCGGGGTGACCGCAGATGCGGAAACCAGCCGGGCGGTCCTCGACTATGTCCCCGGAAACTCGGAGCGGCACGGCGGGCTGTTCTTCACCCAAGACCCCCGTGCCGGCACCCTGGCGGTGCGGGCCACAGGCTTCGCCGATCCCTGATCAAGCCGCGAAGGCCTAGATCACGCCCGACCGGAGAAGATGATCAAGTGGGACTACGACACGCGTTAGATCCTAGCCTATAGGGCGGACCCGAAGGGCCTCGTGAGTGAAAATTGAACCCGGTTTTCGCTGACGCGGACCTCCGGTTCCACATGAACAACACGATGCTCTGGCGCTGCAGCCTCTTGCGCATTGAGAGACGCCACTTGCAATGGGCTTGCACGATCGGCACGTGTAGGCAATCCAGGAGGCCCCCTTTGACAACCAAAGGGTATCTGCCCTCGCCGCCGCGGGATTGCAGCAACATTGGCTGGCCCATGCGGGTCAAGGATGTCGCGTCGTATCCATTGGAACTTCTTGAGCGGTAAGAGGACCGCTATCACCTCCCAGGAGGATTCTGCCATGGTGCTCCGTGAACAATATGGCAATCGCGAAGCCAAGAAACCCAAGAAAGACAAAAGCAACACGAGAGTACAATCCAGCAAATGGGTTGTCAGCGAAGTGGTTGAGGCGAAAGCCAGTTCCAAGCATGAGGGCTGAACGGAGGTTCCGTACTGCGTTTCCTGCCACTCAAGAATTTGGATAAACCTGATGGGTAATCCGGAACCACGTCGGTGCTGCGTGAGTGAATTTCACAACGGGCGGTTCTTTCATCAGGGCCGCCCGTTTTCGTGCGCTCTGTCGAGCATTTCACCGAGTCTAAGTTTACCGCTTAGATGCTCGGGAGCTCACTTTTTAAGCGCGTCCTTGGCGCTTCCCAAGGCATTCTGGACCTTGCCTTTGGCTTGGTCCATCTTGCCCTCAGCTTGCAGTTTGGTATCGCCGGTCATGTCACCGGCAGCTTGCTTGATCTTGCCGCCTGTGCGGGTGGCTGCGCCTTTCACACGATCTTTATCCATTGGCATGGCTCCCTCCTGGGAGAACTGACGCTTGCTGGCGTCCACAGAACCAACTGTCTCAGGTCCGGCTCGTTCCTAACCTATTGCCGCACCTCACGATCCCGGCCTGAGTTACAGCTATGTTTTTCAACGATGTTAATCTTCTCCGGAACGGGGATGCCGGATCAGAGTTGGTCCCATGAAACGGAGCCGGATTCGTTCTTTACCGAGCCTCCATGACGGAGAGTCGCCATGGCCGATACACGCTCAGCCTCACCCCAGTCCAGCCCTCGTGAAGCGACAGGTCAGCCACAGCCTTGTCCTCCGGATTGCGATCTGCCCGAGAATTCGAAGGAGAACCTCGATGCACGACTGGATCATGCCATCGAGGAGACCTTCCCGACCAGTGATCCAATCTCGGTGACGGTCACCAAGGAGCCTGTCACGGAAGTCCCGCGCGAGCTAGGGACAGCCACCTCCAGCCCACCGAGCCGAGACCGGCAGGATAAAGCCGAGCAGGATACTGCCGAGCAGCTTCTGGATCAGGTGAGAGACACTTTGCAGGACGTAGCCCAGACGGCCTCTGGAAAGGCGCGTGAAGCTTATCGTGAGGGCCGGGACTATGTGCGGCAAGCCCGTGAACGCTACCCGCAGGCTGAGCAATATTACCAGGAGAGTCGCCGAGCCGTTGGCCAGCACACAGCCGAGAACCCGCTGATGTCCCTGCTGCTCGCCGCAGCTGCCGGGTATGTCTTAGCCTGGATGGTCCATGGTCAGTGGCGCGGACGCGACGACCATGTTCCGGAATATGGCCGAACCAGCCGGGGCTATGCTCCTCATCATGATGGAGAGCGCAGGGGATAGTCGCGAGGCGAGACGTCAAGATATCTGACCTCTTGCTGGCCGGGCCGGCCGCACCATGGCCGAGGCGGACGGAACGCCTGATCGGCACGCCGCGTTGGCATGGCGAGGCCATTCGAGCGAGGAGGCATGCAGGTCGCTCCTGACGCAGATTACCTGGCATCCCGAGCACCCGGCTCGGGCGAAATCCGGATCGGTACTGCCGCCTGGAGCATTCCGAAGGAGCATGCAGCACCCTTCCCGGTGGCAGGATCCCACCTGGAGCGTTACGGCGCCGTCTTCAACGCGGTGGAAATCAATTCGTCATTCTACCGCCCGCATCGAACGACCACTTACGAGCGCTGGGCGGCGTCGGTGCCGGAGACCTTCCACTTTGCCGTAAAGGTCCCGAAGGCGATCACCCACGAGCGCCGGCTAAGGGACGTCGGCGATCTGCTGGACCGGTTCCTGTCGGAAGCGGGAGGCCTTGGGCCCAAGCTCGGCCCGCTCCTGGTCCAGTTGCCGCCAAGCCTGAGCTTCCAGCCAGGAATCGCCGACAGTTTCCTGAGCGTCCTCAGGAGCCGGACCGAAGGTGGCATCGTCTGCGAGCCCCGCCACGCCTCCTGGTTCACGCCGGAGGTCGAAGCTCTGCTCGCCGAGTTGCGGATTGCCCGTGTGGCAGCGGACCCGGCGCCGGTTCCCGGAGCCGACGAGCCAGGCGGATGGCGTGGGCTGTCGTACTATCGCCTGCATGGCTCACCACGAATCTACCACTCCGCCTATAGTCCCGAGCACCTATCCGCCATCGCAGGGCTGCTCACGCGCGACGTTGCAGCAGGCATCGAGACCTGGTGCATCTTCGACAATACGGCAGCCTTCGCCGCCACCGGCAATGCGCTCACGACCAGACATATGGTGCAAGCCAGCTGAGCGGTGCCGCAGGATATACGGCCATAGCCGAAGGAAATTCAACAGCAGGACGTATAGCAAGTGCTGGTGGTGAATGACCGATCTTAATCAACCTAAGATATAGAGCGCTTTCCTATGAAGGTCCGCTTATGCTGCTGATGCGGAATTCTGTTAGGGTCCGCCCCGTGGCAGAAGGAGCCCTCCCAGGGTTTCGGTTCATGTCAACTTCGCGAAAGGCCGTTCAAGGAACATGGGTAAAGGAGGGTTGTTGCGAGGAAATCCTGCTCCATTTAACCTAGTCGTCAAAATCTGATGCTTGGCACTCGCTCCCGAGTCCAGCCACGGGTGGCTTGCAGTCGTTCAATTAGAATAGAACGACGCACCCGTCCTCCGCCTTCTCGGCACCCTCGGGTGTGCGACGGAGCATGTCCGGGCTCATGTGCGAGAGCAGGACGGACTTAGCAGCGATCTCCGGCAAGTGCTGTTGCAGCGTCGCCCAGTCGAGATGGAAGCGCACGGGGCGTTCGGCCGTATAGGCCTCCGCGATGAGAAGATCGGCCCCACGCGCGGCAGGGATCAGGGCATCCACCCACTCCGTATCGCCCGTGTAGCAGATCACCTTGTCCTCGCAGGTGAGTCGCAGGGCGAAGGATGGACTGCCGGATGGATGTTTTACCGGAAAGGCCCCTACCTCAATGCCGTTGACCTCGGTCGGCGTCTCCGGCTCGATCTCTACCAGGCGCACAGCGAACTTGCGTTCGACGTTGGACGACCCAGGAAACATGGCTTCCATCAGCGCCGGTAGGCGCTCGCGCACGCCCGGCGGTCCGGCGATGGTCAGGGGCGCGGTGCGACGGCTGACAAGCTGCGCATCAAGGATCAGGAACGGCAGGCCGCCGAAATGATCACCGTGCAGGTGGGTCAGAAACACCGTCTCGATGCCGTTCGGATCGACCCCGAAGCGGCGCATGGCGATCAGCGCGGAAGCCCCACAATCGATCAGGAAGCGGGTGGCTGCTCCCTCGAGGTAGAAGCACGTGTTGAACCGGCCGCCTGAGCCGAAAGCGTCACCGCAACCGAGAACACGAAGTTTCATCGCCATGCCTCGAAGTGGACGGACTTGTCCTAGCAACTCTCATTCTCGCTCTCTTGCTTGCGACCGCAATGGGTCAAACTAAGCCGTTTTGGCGCGGCTATGATGAGAACCGCTCTTCATCTCTGAGCTGCCTCCCCCTCTCTTCCTGGAGGACATGAGGTTCTGTGGGACGGCCAGTGCGAGGGCCCCTAGAAGGTTGCGGCAAGCCCAATCAGTGGCAGTACGATATCGCACGAGAGATATCGCTGCCACACAACTCCCTATGGTCTCATCCGGCGTCGGTCGGTCGCCTGATGTTGGAGACGGATGCTTCCTCTTCATTGGTGAGCGGCAAATGGGTCAGTAAACCCCTCTGTGATGAGCAAATTCGAATGTTTGGTCCTAAATGGGAAAGTCCGGAGCAGGTCCAAATTACACATATAGCCGGCCACCAAACGTCGGTTCATGGTCGCCGATATGGACTAAGCTCGTTAGTCCGGGCAGTGATCGGCGCGGACAACTGCTGGCAGTAAATTTGCCATGCTTCGCAATGGAGACTCAACCGCGCCGCGCTGCCTCGATCGCGGCGACGTCGATCTTCCCCATACCCATCATTGCCTCGAATGCACGTTTGGCTTCATCGCCGCCGGCCGCCAGCGCCTCGGTCAGGACGCGCGACGTGATCTGCCAGGACACTCCCCACTTGTCCTTGCACCAGCCGCACGCGCTCTCCTGGCCACTGTTGCCGACAATGGCATTCCAGTAGCGATCGGTCTCGGCCTGATCGTCGGTAGCGATCTGAAACGAGAAGGCTTCGTTATGCTTGAACGCGGAGCCGCCGTTGAGACCGAGACAGGCAACGCCCGCGACCGTGAACTCGACGGTCAAGACGTCGCCCTTCTTACCTGCCGGGAAGTCACTGGGCGCACGGTGCACGGCAAGCACCGCGCTGTCGGGAAAGGTCTCCGCGTAGAAGTGGGCGGCAGCCTCGGCGTCCTTATCATACCACAGGCAGATCGTGTTCTTTACCATCGCAAGTTCCTTTCGCTTCGAAGGACAGCACTTCGGCCATTCTCGGCTCAAGCTCTTCCGAAATGGTTAGCGAACTGCCTCGATCATCATGCTAGCGCGCCACATGGCTTTACCATCCCGGTCAGCCCTGGACCCCTATTCCAATAAGGGGAGTATCAGAATCCTTGAGTCAATCCGTGAGAGGATCCGCTCCCGGGGAGCGGCAGCCGAGCCTGATCAGAGACCATGCGGCAATCCCGGAGGGCAACTGAATTGTCATCGGCGGCGCATCCCTAGAATGGCGGTCTTGAATCATCTTGCTCGACCGGAGCCTGTTTGCTTCCAGAGCCACCCTTCAGCGGGATTGTGGCCACTCATCAAGGCCCGCAGGTGCTCGACGAGCGCATCAGGATGCACAGGTTTTGCGATGAACACGGCCGACGGCGGCATGTCCCCCCGGCCCGGGAAGGCCTTGCCTGACATGACCAGCACGGCGATTTCCGGCCAGCCCTGCGCCACGAGGCGTGCGAATTCAAACCCGTCGAGGGAGCCGGGCATGTCGACATCGGTCAACACGACACGCACGTCTTTTCGCCGCCTCAAGGTTTCAAACGCCTCGTCCGCATCCGCAGCTTCCAGCACCCAGAAGCCGGCCTCGCGCAATATGTCGACCTGGGTCAGCCGCACCAGCGGTTCATCCTCCACCAGGAGCACGACGGGTTGATCCAGGATCGGGGCGCGGGGCTTGACCTTCATGGGGCCCAACAACGGCGGTTGCTCGACCTCGGTTCCCGCTGGTCCTGCAAGGGGTTCGGAGTACTTTTCATCAGAGTTATGGGAGCCCGCGGTTCAACATCAAGGGCGCTTGGCCTTCGCCATGAGCTCTCTGATACGATCGACCACATCCTGCGGCGGATACGGTTTCTCCAATAACGGGCCCGCCTCGCAGAGTGTCGCCGCGATTTCGGCCGAACGCTGGACCCCTGAGGTGAGCACGACCTGCACGCCGGGCTTGTGGGCCCGGATCCAGCGGGCCAGTCCGAACCCGTCCATGTCGCCCCGCATCTGAACATCGCTGAACACGACATCGATCGACACCTCAGGGGACTGCAATACTGCAACCGCCTCGTCGGCATTCACCGCCTCATAAACCCTGTAGCCGCACTCTCGGAGGTAGTCGGCAATGACCAGCCGAACCAGAACATCATCCTCAACCACGAGGACGGTCTGAAGAGGGATTTCGGTGTGCGGTGTCAGGTTGGGCGATGCGGGGCTCATACAGAGCTAATCGTCACGCTTGGGCCTGAGTTCCATCCTCAAATTTTGGGTGCGTTCGGCCAGTTGAGGCACTCGCTGACCAGATCGATCAACTGCGAGATCAGGTAGGGCTTGCGGATGAACGGCCCGAAATCCTCGAGATCCGCATTGGAGGGGACGTCTCTGCCCGAGGTGAGGATCACCTGAGTCGGCATACCGCAGTCCTGTATATATCGGGCGGCGTCCAACCCATTGCGGGCGCCAGGCAGGTGAATATCGATGAACAGGAGATCGACATGCACGCTGTCGAGCACGGTAATGGCATCCGCCCCGGAACTCGCCTCCAGCACCTTGAAGCCATGGGCCCGCAGTTCATCGCTGACGAGGGCTCGTGCCATGACATCATTCTCGACGACCAGAATAGCGAGAGGCGTCCGGCGCGGAAAGGCCGTGACCGAGGCTGAACTCATTGGGACCTCTTACGCAACTTGTTGCCCGAATAACGGGATGCGGCCCCTTGGGTTCTCGCCAGAGGAGGGATATCACTGGAAGCGGCAGGTGGAGGGAGCCGGACCTGATCTGAATCCTATGCCGCCACCCTGTGCAAGCGGAACCGTGCGGCGGCGGGTGCGTTGAGTCGTGTTATTCTGCCATCGCTGCTCGCGTCTTTTGTCATGTTGTCTCTGTGACCAGTTCATTTTCCGGTGTTGTTCTGTTGGTTGAGGACGAGCCGCTGGTGCGGCTGGTTGCGTCCGACCTTCTCGTGGACGCGAACTTCCGCGTGATCGAAGCATCCAATGCCGAGGAAGCCCTGACGGTCCTGCGGGCCGGGGTCGAGGTGGATGTCCTGCTGTCGGACGTAGAGATGTCGCCGGGCCTCAACGGATATGAGCTCGCACGACACACGCATGAGCGCTGGCCAACAGTCGAGATCCTGATCACCTCGGGCCGTGCGTGGCCGCAGGACGGAGACTTGCCGCCAGGAGCTGCTTTCCTCGCCAAGCCCTGCCCGAGCGAAACCCTTGTCTCGTATGTGTATTCGGCCGCTGAGCGCGCTCAGGCCGCCAGAGCCGCACGCTCCGCTCCGGATGGGGCCGAGCAAAGCGAGGGAGCGATCGTGCCGTTCCCCAAGACCGGGTGAGCTCGTCAAATCGCCAAGAGAGTTTTCCGTTCCAATGAGACAGGCTGTCGGAGCACTCCGAGAGCCTTCTATTGGCGATTGATAAGCTGAATGACTTTTCGGCTTTCCGGCTCCACGATCGCAATCTCGTCGCCGGTAATCAGGTAATTGTAGGTCGTGACGGTCGGGACCGTCGTGGCGGCATCCTGAGGCAGTTCAAGCAGTTCCACCTCTGGCGGAATGGCCATGCCGATCCGGAGGGACTCGTTCAGATCGGCTTCCGGCAGGTCGGGGGAGGCCTTGACCTGGTTCAGGATCATCTTCTGCTTCTCAGCGGAGAGCGGGATCAGATCGCTTGTCTCAGTCGGTGTCCCTTGCGCCGGCTGGGACTGTGCGGGAGAGGCACCGCCGAGGGCTACCATTCCAACCAGGATCAGTGGCACTGTCGCTCTCATCGCAACCTCCTACGCTGATCGGGAGAACGACGAGCTTGAGACCTGGTTGCGTATGTTCCTCAGTCGCAGACCCTGATGCGCCGCTCGATGACCTCACCCCATGGGTTCATCCGGCGCTTGATGATCACGCGGCAATCTTCGCCTCTCCACCAGGGCTGGGCCGCAGCGGGATACTCGGACCGGTGCCATGCTGGCCTCGGTCGGCCATAGATCTGGTCTTCCTCGACGTAGCTCGGGCCGCGCTCGATTCGCTGCTCGCGAAAGCGCTCAGTGACGGCGGGCGGCGGGGCGTCATAGATCTCGCTGCGGTTGTCGGCTTCTACCCCTTCGTAAGGAGCAATCCCGTAATCAGCCGCCTGGGCTGAGGAGGTCGTCAGGCAAAGACCAGTCAGGCCTGCGATGAGAATTGCCGTGCGTGCTCGCATCACTCTCTCCTCGACGTGAGGCTCGAATCCGAGCCTGATGATGACGGCACAATAGCGGAGACGGTGTGACGCCAGCCCGAATGGCTCCTTCAGCTGGGATTCATGTGCGCGAGAGCCGGCCACCAAGCGGCCGTTCAGGTACGGGGCCTGGAAATTGAAACATGTCTGGATCCTGCAGGGGTCGGGAACTTTGCGGCAAGCTTGGCGTTATGTGGGCTCGACCTGAGGCATCAGGCTTCGAGCCACAACGAAGAGCGGCTGTTCCAGCCGCCCGCCAAGAACCTGCAAGGGCACTCATGCACGCATCTCCTCAAACCACCCGGCCCGAACCATCGCGAGCCTTCACCATCATCCTCGAGCGCCTTTACGCCATGGCGCGACAGACGGATGCCTCGTTGGGCAATCCCGCGGATCTGGAGGCATCCCTCACCGCTTTGCCGACGGAGAACCGCAGCCAAGTGATGCTGGTGCTCGAGAGCGTCGAGAGCCGGGCGCAGGCTCGGGCCGACGCGGAACTCGCCGAGGCGGCCCGGATGGTCCGGCATGCGGCCGGCCGGGTCTGGGCTTATGAGGGTTATGGCAGCATGCGCTGTGCGTAAGGCAGAGGATGCCGAGGCGAGAACTCGGACCGCCTGAAGGCGATTGGAGAGCCTTCTGAACGACGGCTCCCCCCTTATGATTGGACCGGCACAGGCCGCACCCAAGGATCTCAAGCTGGGCTTTCAGCGTTGAAGCTATGCCACGCTACACAAGGGAGGTCCGCATGTCCCGTCTCATGATCACACTCGCGGGACTGGCATGCAGCGCCCTGCTGGCCAGTTCCGCTCAAGCCCAATCGTCCGCTTCGCTCAGCGGCGGACCTGCCGGCTTCTTCGAGCGCCTGTTCGGCGGGCCGGTATCGCCGACAGTCCGTCAACTGGTCATCTGGCGCGGTTCGCATCGGCCTGGCACGATCGTCATCTCGACCAGCCAGCGCCGCCTCTATTACGTGCTCGGTCAAGGCCAGGCGATCCAGTATGGCATTGGAGTCGGGCGGCCTGGCTTCACCTGGACGGGCACCAAGACGGTCAGCATGAAACGGGAGTGGCCCGATTGGAGCCCTCCGGCCGCAATGTTGCGCCGCCGCCCTGATCTGCCGCGCTACATGAAAGGCGGCCTGGGCAACCCTCTCGGCGCCCGGGCTCTTTATCTTGGCTCGTCGATGTACCGCATCCATGGCTCGAATGAGCCGGAGACGATCGGCTATGCGGTCTCGTCCGGGTGCATCCGCATGACCAATGCCGATGTCGTTGATCTTTACAGCCGAACGCGGGTCGGCACCAAGGTCGTGGTCCTGCCCTGAGATGATCGAATGTGAACGGCTAAGGCTTGGAACTCGGTCGCGGTTTGATGCCTTAGCCAATGCAGCGGGATCACTCGAAATCGCCGAGATCGGGCTTATCGACATCGAAGAACCACAGCGAAGCGGGAATGGGCTTGAAGGGCATGGTCTGGAGTTTTCGTGAAATTGTGACGGTTGGCTTTTCGGATTGTCTCAGTTGCTCTGGCTGAAAATTTGTTACCCATGGTTCAACGCATCGTCGTTCGCGCGCGCGTCTCAAGTACTTTCCGACAACCAACAATGGCGCTCTCCCAAGCAGGGGGAGCGCCATGGTCGGACGATTTAGAACCCAACACCGATCGAAATACCGCTACCCCGATAGTAACCTGGTCCATAGTAGCCAGACGGCCGGCCGTAGTAGCCGTAGCGATAAGGACGGTGATAAACAGGGTAGCCGTACCGCACGACCCTTGCTGGTCGATAGTACCCGTAGCGGTAAGGGCGATGGTAGCGGACCACCCGAACCGGACGACGGTAGCCGTAGTGGCGATGATAGACGCGTCGATAGCCTGAATGGTGACGGTGCCTGTAATGGCGATAATGGGCGTAGTCTGTCTGGACCTGGTCCAGGACCGGCACCGATGCGGCAGGCGAGGCTTGCGCGATGCCGCCGATCCCGAGGGAGGCCACCGCGGCTATCAGTACATGTCGTAGGAGCATAGACTCCTCCTAGGATTGTCTTGATGGCTAAACGCACAAGGTGACTGACCCGTTCCTAGCCTGTGGGTGGCAGAATATGTCAGCCGTCCGTCGCATCCCACGGTGCTGTTCGGGACAGGCCCGGCCTAGTCGCAGACCCGGGCGGACCGCCGCACGGCCTCACCAGTATAGGCGTCATAGTAGCTCCGATAGACCGTCCGGCACGCCGCGCGGCGGTCGATGGTGCGGCGAGAGTACGCGCGATCATGCCAACGCTCCTCGCGCCAGCCGCCGCCTTGCCGCCTGCGCATCCACGGCGGCCCTCCCGCATGACTTGGCTTATGGTGGATCTCGATCAGGGGCGAGCCCGAATCTGACAGAAGGCCGCCGTCGAAGGAGGCGGCCGAGGCCGCGCCGCGCCACGAACACAGAGCACAGGCGATCAGGGCACCAGTTGCACGCATATTCTTGTCTCCATGGTAAGGCCGCTCCCTCCGAGAGCGCGATCCGGCCCGCGTCCCCGCCGTTGCTATGAACTGCGTGCCCGATGTCAACTAAGAGGTCCAAGGGATTCCTCACACCAAGCCGCTAGCAATCCGTCCGAGAAGCTTTCGCGGCTGGGGCGAGTTGCTCCGAGGCTCGATTCCGCATGCATCTGATCCTTCCCGGCGCTTGCTTTGGTTTGCCCATTGTCCCGGTCTGTGGCATTCCCGGGTTTGAGGGACGGCACGGGAACCTCGCTGGGCACTGGCGGGATGGAACAAGGTGACCCCCGGCGAAAGTTGACGATACTGCAACAGGAAACCAGGACGGGTGAAGATCACCGACACACGAACGGGCAGCGCAACGCCGGACAAGCCGGTGCGAGACATTCTAGAGCTGGGAAGCTCGGCACCCTCTCGTCAGGTGCCTCGAATTCACCGGATTATGGCCTCTGCCCGACAAGCCTCTACAAAGGCTCTCGCGAGAGCCAAGTCCTTCCTCCACGCCACCAGTGCGAAGGCGCATTCCGCTCCTCTTCGCGCGCTCCGGAAGGCTCGCGTTTGGTCGGCTCACGCAGCATCCGTTACAGTGCCGTGGCGGCGATCGGCGGCGCGCGCAGGTTGGCGGGCCGGGGCGGCCATCGTGGCCCTTCTCCGACGAATCCGGCTGCGGCACGTCCTCATCGTCACTGCCAGCGTCAGCACCCTGTTCTTACTCATCATTGGCTATAGCATCGCGACCCTGCCTCTCGAGGGCGGCCTGCAGGTCGATCCGACACCGAGCGCTCTGGTGATCCAGTCCGATAGCGGCGAAACGTTTGCCACCCGCGGCGTGTTCAAGGGCACCAAGCTCACAGCGGCCGACCTGCCGCCTCACTTGGCGCAAGCCATCGTTGCCATCGAGGATCGCCGCTTCTACCAGCACGGCGGCGTCGATCCCCGTGGCATTCTCCGGGCCGCCTGGCGCAACTGGCAGGCAGGTGGAACACGGGAGGGGGCCAGCACCATCACGCAGCAGCTCGTCCGCCTGATGTTCCTGTCGCCCGAGCAGACCCTGCGTCGCAAGGTCCAGGAGGCTATCCTGGCCCTCTGGCTCGAGCACCAACTCAGCAAGGAGGACATCCTCCTGCGCTATCTCAACACCGCCTATTTCGGCGCCGGTGCCTATGGCGTGGATGCCGCAGCCCAGCGCTATTTCGGCAAGCCGACCAAGGAGCTGTCTCTTGCCGAAGCCGCCATGCTGGCTGGCCTTGTCCGTGCTCCATCGCAGCTTGCCCCCACGCGCAATCTCGGCGGCGCCAAGGAACGGGCCGACACCGTTCTCCAGGCCATGGTCGAGACCGGCGCCATTACGGCCGACCAGGCCGAAGCGGCTCGCGCGGAGCCTGTGAACCTGCGGGCGCCGCCGGAGACCCCACCAGGAACCAACTACTTCGTCGATACCGTCGCCGCCGACGTGCGCCGATTGCTCGGCGGCGCTACTGGCGATCTGACCCTGCGCACCATGTCAAGCGAACCGAAGAATTGACCCCTCGGGCGAACTGAAGATTTGACCCCCTCTCATTGCTTTGTAGCGCCCTCGGTTTCGAGCGCCGATCCAGCCTTCTGCAGCAGACCGGATCTGCGC
>NZ_JBVVAJ010000040.1:0-42986 GCF_055792805.1 Microvirga sp. HS2 | reverse complement strand
GAGTGGAAGATGCCGCCACGGGAGTGGAGCATGGCGAAAGCCCAGTTCGCCATTCTGTTCGAAGGCCGCTTCAGGCTGGGATGATGAACCCGGCCCTTACACGGAAATTCCGACAGTCCCGGACGCTCAAGAACATCGAAGTCGAGTTCCACACCTCTGGAGCGGTACTGTTTGGGGTCGAGTACTACGTTCCCTCGCTGATGCGGTACGTCGAGAAATATGGGGCCAGGCTCAATTTCGGCTCGACCCTGAAGGCGGTGGACGGCCCGGCGAGAAAGGCGTTCTTCGAGACGAAGAGAGCTGACGGCTCGGTCGAGAGGGTCGAGCGCAGTTTCGACATGATCCATGTCTGCCCGCCGCAGCGGGCCCCCGGATTCGTGCGCGAGAGCCCGTTGGCCGATCAGGCGGGCTGGATCGAGGTCGATCCGGCCACCCTGCAGCATCCGCGCTTCGGCAATGTGTTCGGCGCTGGCGATGCCTGCTCGGCTCCGAACGCGAAGACGGCGGCGGCCGCACGGAAACAGGCGCCGGTGGTGGCCGAGAACGTCCTGTGCGTTCTCGACGGGCAGGCTCCACGGGCCGTGTATGACGGCTACGGCTCGTGCCCGCTGACGGTGGAGCGGGGCAAGATCGTGCTGGCCGAGTTCGGCTACGGCGGCAAGATCCTGCCGACGTTCCCATTCCTGGACGGACGCAAGCCGAGCCGGCTCGCCTGGTTCCTCAAGGAGAAGATGTTGCCGGCGATCTATTGGGACCTGATGCTCAAGGGGCATGAGTGGCTGGCGAAGCCGGAGCTGCTGCCGCATAAGCCCGGATCCCACGAGGCCCAGGCGGCTCTGGTTCAGGACCTCAACAAGGGAGCCCATTAGCCGCAATGCCACTCCCACAGACGGGTGCCCGGGTTTGTATCCGCGACAGCCTCCAGAGTGAGTTCGGGATGAAGAGGAGCATGCGAAGCCCGCAACAGGCGAACTGAGACGGGAGCTTCATGACGAACGAGGTCCAGCCAGATGACGGAAGTTCGCCTTGGACTGCGGCGCAACCTGCCGCAGTTCACGTTGCTTGTCGTGGTGAACGCCTTCGTGGGCGCGATGGTGGGGATGGAGCGCAGCATCCTGCCGGCTCTCGCCGAGCAGGAATTCGCGCTTGCCGCCAAGTCGGCGATCCTGGCCTTCATCGCGGTGTTCGGGGTCAGCAAGGCTCTCGCCAACTACCTCGCCGGGCGCCTGTCCGACCGCTATGGCCGCAAGCACGTGCTGGTGGCAGGATGGTCGATCGCGGCACCCGTACCCTTCCTCCTGATATGGGCGCCGACGTGGTCGTGGGTGCTTGCGGCCAATGTCTTGCTCGGCATCAGCCAGGGGCTGACCTGGTCGACCACGGTGATCATGAAAATCGACCTGGCGGGCCCGCGCAACCGCGGCCTGGCGATGGGTCTCAACGAGTTCGCCGGGTATTTCGCGGTGGCGCTGGCCGCCTGGGCCACCGGCTGGATCGCCGCACGCTATGGCTTGCGCCCGCAGCCGTTCTACCTCGGCGTTGCTTTCGTGGCGGTTGGTCTCACCTTGTCGGCCTGGATGGTCCGGGACACGCAGCAGCATGCCCGGTACGAGGCCGAGCACCATGCCGGCCCGCAGGATCAGGCACTTAGCCAAAGCGAGATCTTCCGGCGGACATCCCTGACCGATCCGAATCTTTCGAGCGTCAGTCAGGCGGGCCTCGTCAACAACCTGAACGACGGCATGGCATGGGGGCTGTTTCCTCTGGTTTTCGCCGCCGCCGGGATGGACCTCGCGCAGATCGGGGTTCTCGCTGGGCTCTACCCCATGGTCTGGGGCCTGCTTCAGCTCGGCACCGGTGCTTGGTCCGACCGGGTCGGGCGCAAATGGCTGATCGCAGCAGGCATGTGGATCCAGGCTGCGGGCATCGCCCTGATCGCACTTGCGACGGGCTTTGCCGGTTTCGCCAGCGGCGCTGCCCTGTTGGGGATCGGAACGGCCATGGTGTACCCGACGCTTCTCGCTGCCATCGGCGACGTCGCCCATCCGAGCTGGCGCGCGTCGGCGGTGGGCGTGTACCGCCTATGGCGGGATCTCGGCTATGCGTTCGGGGCCCTGCTCGCCGGGGTCACGGCCGACCTCTTCGGGCTCGGCCCGGCCATGTGGCTGGTGGCTGCCCTGACCTTCGGCTCGGGATTGGTGGTGGCGGTCCGGATGACGGAAACCAGACAACTGTCGCGCCCCGGCAGGGCGGATCAATAGCGAAGGAGCCGGCGGAATGATGCACGACATGGGCGGCATGAGCTGGGGCATGGGTGCAATGAGCCTGATCTGGCTTCTCCTCCTGATCCTGCTCATTCTGGGGATCGTCGCGCTCGTGAAATATCTTCTGAAGTGAAATGGCATGGCGGACGAGCAACTGCCCGCCCGCGTCCAGCGTGATCCCAAGCGAACCCGCTACTTGGGTTTAAGTACTAGCGGTTGTCCTGTGTATCGCCGGTGTCGTCATCGTCATCATCGTCGTTGGTTCCGCCAGGCATCATGCCTCCGCCGGGCCCCATCATTCCCCGGCCCATCATTGGTCCCATCATGCCGCGACCACCCATGCGGACGAGCACCTGCAGCCGCCGCTTCTGCGCCTCGTCGAGTGTCGCGTAGAGCGGCGAGGCGGCATCCGCGAGCTTACGCATGGCGTCCGCTCCCTGGCTCATGCGCTCAGCCATGCCACGGAGCAGACCGACCGGATCGGTTGCCATCATTCCCCGGGCCTGGCGCATGGCCTGCAGGTGGCTGGCGTGGAGTGTGGCGAGATTCCGGAACGCATTTTCGACGGGAGGCCACAGCTTTTCCTGCTCGGCGGACAGCTTCAGACCGGCATGGACCGCCGCCACGTGAGCGTCAATGAAGGCACTCATGTCCTCGGGCGAGAAGCCGCCCATCATGCCCCGGCCGGGACGCCCCATCATTCCTCCACTCATCATGCCGCTTGGCCCGCCCTGGCCTTGCTGCATCATAGCCCCGCCCATGGGCCGGCCTTGCATCATCTGGCCCATGGGCATTTGGGTCCCGCTTTGCGCCGGCGGCGTCTGCGTCTGGGCTGCGGCACTGAAGGCCAGAAGACTTCCTGCGCAAACAGCAACAATGATCAGATGTTTCATGATGTCGACCTCGCTCGGGGACCTATTCCGCTCTCACAGGCTGTGAGGAGTTGAATTCGAGTTGCTTTGGGCGCCCTGCCCCTGAGATCCGCTACGGCTCTGGCCGGGGCGTCGTGGCGACACTGGGCGGCAGGATCGGGTAGGTGACCTGCGGCTGGTCCCCGGTCAGCGTCTGCAGGAAGGCCGTGATCCGGTCGATCTCCTGATCCGTCAGCTCGGCCCCGAGCTGGCTCGTGCCCATCACGGCTACTGCCTGGCGCAGGTCCCAGCTCTCGCCGCTGTGGAAGTAGGGCGGCGTCAGGGCGATGTTGCGCAATGTCGGCACCTTGAACACGTATTCGTCGCTCACTGTCTTGGTGACCATCAGCCGGCCCTTGTCCTGCGGCGGCAGGATGTCGGCGCCCGGCTTCTGCACCACGCCGAAGGGCGCATACATGCCGCCGCCGATGTTGATGCCGCTGTGGCAGGAGGAGCAGCCCTTGTCCATGAACACGCGAAGGCCTTCGGTCTGCTCGGCCGTCATGGCCTTGTCGTCGCCGTTGAGCCAGCGGTCGAAGGGAGCGTTGGGCGTGATCAGCGTGGCCTCGAAGGCCGCGATGGCATCCCGCACGTTGGCAAACGTGATCGGATCCTGTTGGCCCGGGAAGGCTTTCTGGAACGGCTCGGCATAGCCGGGAATGCCCTTGAGCTGCTGGACCGTGTGCGCCTCGGTGGTGGCCATCTCGATCGGGTTGACGAGCGGGCCGCCGGCCTGCGCGCGCAGGTCCTCGGCGCGCCCGTCCCAGAACTGGGCTGTGTTGAAAACGGAGTTCAGCACCGTCGGGGCGTTGCGGCCACCGCGCTGCCAGCGATGGCCGATCGAGGTCTTCTCGAGGTCGACTCCGCCCATGCCAACGATATGGCAGGAATTGCAGCTGATGGCGTGGCTCTCAGACAGGCGCGGCTCGAAGTAGAGCATCTTGCCGAGCTCGACCCGCGCCGGCGTGGTCTCGATGCCCTTCACGGCCGGTGGCGTGGTCGGCAGCGGTTGGAACGTTGCCTTGGCGGTGGTCCGGAGATCGCTCTGGGCCAGCGCCGCTCCCGCGGCAAGACCGCAGGCTGCGACGGAAACAAGCAGGACAGTCCTCATGACACATCCCTCCTGATGCGGCACGAACGGCTTTTCAGAATCGCCCCATATAAATTGGCTGTCTCGGACTATTCGGAGTGAGGGTCGGATGACACCTCGGGACGACCTCCGGCGAGGGTGGTCAACGCGAAGACGTGTTGATGATGCACTCGCAGCTTGTGATGTAGATTGTCACGGCCCGGAGGTCCTTCGCAGCTGAATGAAAAGCCGGTGCAACCGTAACCGCCTCAAAGGGATAACTGTTCTCTCCTTGTATCCGCTGAACGAGCCGTCCTGCCGTGCGGCCGCAATGATCAATCTACACGCGTTGAAAGATGCTTCTTACCAGATGGCGATCATGAGAAGCTTTTGATCTCGGCTCACATATGATCTGGCGCTAACATTGATAGTCTCATGATCGAGTTGGCTAAGCAGGGATAGCCCCTGGATGGAGTCCAGCTCGGCCTTGTATTGCTCTCGGCGATCTATTGCGCTCTCATACGAGCTGCCGTGTCTTTGCTTCGGCGCGGTCATAAACAACGATTGTTTAGGGAGCTACAATGCAACTTTTCTCCAAGCCTACTCGTCGGGACGCGCTCGGTTTCCTTCTTGGCGTGGCCGCCTGTATGGCATTCGGTGTGGCTCACGCCCAGGATACGCCATATCCCTCCCGGCCAGTGCGCCTCATCGTGCCGTTTCCCGCAGGCGGCACCACTGACATTTTCGCGCGCCTCTTGGGAGACAAGCTGTCGCGATCGCTAGGGCAGCAATTCATCATCGAAAACCGCGGCGGAGCGGGCGGCAACATCGGCGCGGATGCCGTCGCGAAGGCGGATCCTGACGGGTATAGCCTCGTGATGGGAACGGTTGGAACGCACGCCATCAATTCAAGCCTCTATGCTAAGATGCCCTATAATCCGCTCACGGATTTCGCTCCGGTCGCCTATGTGGCCGGGGTGCCGAACCTAATGGTGGTGAGTCCCAAAAAAGTGAAGGCTACCACCGTCAAAGAGTTCATTGAAGAAGCGAAGGCGGCACCAGGCAAGTTCAACATGGCATCGTCCGGTAATGGCACCTCGATTCACCTCTCAGGGGAGTTGTTCAAGCAGATGACGGGAGTCGAGATGCCCCACGTGCCCTACAGGGGCAGCGGGCCGGCGGTGAACGACCTCATCAGTGGGCAGGTCGATGTGATGTTCGACAACCTGCCGTCGTCGATCGAGCAGGTGCGGGCCGGCAATCTGCGGGCGCTCGCCGTCACCTCATTGCAGCGCTCACCCGCAATTCCTGATACGCCGACACTTGCAGAGGCCGGCGTCCCGGGCTTCGAGGCTTCGAGTTGGTTCGCTCTGTTCGCACCGAAAGGAACTCCGCCCGAGATCGTCAACAAGCTCAATCGGGAGGTCCGTCAGGCGCTGGAGGCGCCCGAACTGCAGAAGCGGTTTGGGGAAATCGGCGGCGAGAGCAAGCCGATGAGCCCCGACGAGCTCGCGGCCTATGTGAAGGCGGAGCACGACAAATGGGCTAAGGTTGTCGCGGCTTCGGGGGCAAAAGTGGATTAGCCCCCTGGCCGAATGCCAGCCCTGCATATCGGCTCCGATGTCGCCACCGCAAAGGCGATAGCGGGTAAATCCATTCGAAGGCAGTTCCGCCAAGCGGATATCCAAGGCCAGGCGCCCGGTTGCGCCTTGGCCGCACTTTTCCAACCGACTCCACCAGGGAAGCCTGACGATGTTCATCACGGCTTGAGTGGCTAGTAATCTTTATCGCTTCTGAATCTGGGGCAAATCGCCAACGGGAGCATGGCAACCCGTTTCGACTGCGCATCTCTACCCTATTGTGTGGAGACGAAGCATGTCGATTCCCGCCAGCCATAATAGATTTTGTCGGAGTCCATCATGTCCCGTCAGAGCCGATCCGGTTGCGTGGTTCCATGTCTGGTCGTGCTCCTTCTCTGTATTTCGCAAGCGTCCTGGGCCCAGGACGCAAAGGGGCCTGCCGCCGCCATCGACACTCTGCCCGGAATGCCGCCTGTGCTCGACCCTTCCAATCTCTACGGAGAGGCGTCGGCCGACGGGCTGAGCCAAGCGGCCGCCTCGGCTTTGCCCAGGGTTTATGTGCCCAACGTGAAGTCCGGCAATGTCGATGTGATCGATCCCGCAACCCTCAAAGTCGTGGACCATTTCACGGCGGGGCGGAGCCCGCAGCACGTGGTACCCTCCTGGGACCTGAGGACCCTATGGGTGACCAACAGCTCGGATCGCTGGCACGGACAGGGCAGCCTGCTGCCGATCGACCCTGTCAGTGGCCAGCCCGGCCACCCGATCCCGGTGCCCGATGCCTACAATATGTACTTCACTCCAGACGGTCGCTCGGCTCTCGTCGTCGCCGAAGCCTATCGGCGGCTGGAATTCCGCGACCCGAGGACGATGGCGCTGCAGCACAGCCTGCCGGTTCCGCAATGCGCCGGGATCAATCATGCCGACTTTTCCATCGATGGACGCTACGCCATCTTCACCTGCGAGTTCGGCGGCAGCCTCGTCAAGATCGATCTCGTCCAGAGCGCGGTGGTCGGCTCCTTGCGGCTTTCGAAGGGCGGCATGCCACAGGGCATCCGGATCTCACCGGACGGCAAGGTCTTCTACGTGGCCGACATGCGAGCCGACGGCGTGCTCCTGGTGGATGGCGAGTCTCTGGCTGAGGTTGGGTTCATCCCCACGGGCCCCGGCACGCACGGTCTCTACCCCAGCCGGGACGGCGCGAAGCTCTACGTGGCGAACCGCGGCTCCCACAAGACCAATGGGCCGCCCCACGGCCCCGGCAGTGTCTCGGTCATCGACTTCGCGACCCGCAGGGTCGAGGCCACGTGGCCGATCCCCAGCGGCGGCAGCCCGGACATGGGCAATGTCAGCGCAGACGGCAAGCAGCTCTGGCTGTCCGGTCGCTACGACGGCGTGGTCTATGTGATCGACACCGCGACCGGCGAGATGAAGACCATTCCGGTCGGCAGGAGCCCGCATGGCCTCACCGTTTGGCCGCAGCCCGGCCGTTATTCGCTCGGGCACACGGGCAATATGCGCTGAGGCACTGTCAATCGCCCTCATCAGTGCCCTCCGGTGCCCTGTTCTCAGGCTCAGGCCCCACCGGGCGCTCGACCGAACTGCCGTTCCCGGCAGCGAGACCGCACCCGAAACGAGTCGTTCAGGGCCGGGTCTGAAAGAGGAGGCGGCTATGGTACAAGCCGACCTCAGTGACGATTGATCAATAAGGATCCGCCGTCCTGCGAACGGCCCAGAACGTTCCACCGGACCTTTTGCGGAACGTTGTTCGGGGACCCGGAGCTTTACTCCTGCGGCCCGCCCCGCTTGGTGCGCTTTACGCCAGTGACACTTCTCTTCTCGGGAACAATCGTGTCCCTCCTCATTCGCCTCTAAGTCGTCGCGCCTACACTGGATGCTATGGAGGGGATCCGAACAATCGAAGGAGATCGACTATGCTTCATCTGAATCGAAGGGTTCTTCCGATTGCGGCCGCAGCCTTCCTGAGCGCCGCTCCGATGGCGTATGCGGCACAAGGCCATGTCCACCATCCCGTAATGGGGCCGCCGATCCACCATCGGGCGTCACCTCTTGAAAGCAGGGTCGGCGGGCCGGAGCTCTGGCCGCCATGTCTCCAAGGCTCGCCTGCCTGTACGGCGGCTGGTTACCCCAACCTGAGCTATGCCCGCAGGCTCCACGGAGCTCCATTCTAGGCCGATGCGCGCGGCTGCCGGATGTCGCGGGCTGGCGCCGTCCGCGGTCCCGCTTTGGAAAGGAAGTTCAACCATGTTGAAGAATTCGAATGAACTGACGGCCATGAACGTCGTCAACGCTCTCCTGGCCGTCTTCCTCTTTGTCTCCCCTTGGATCCTCGGTTTTCGCGGAGTTCAAGCTGCTTCATGGAATGCTTGGGCCTGCGGCGTTCTCATTGCCGCATTGGCGGTGGCGGCCCTGGGCGAACTGCATGAGTGGGAGGAATGGACGAACGCCGTCATCGGGCTGTGGACGGCAATCGCACCGTGGGTCCTCGGATTTACCAGCGTGCGGAATGCCCTGTGGGTCCATGTAGGGATCGGAATCGTCGTCGCCATCATCGCCGCGGTCGAAGCCTGGCTTTTGCACGGCAACCCACCGGCCCGCGCCGCATAACACGGCATATAACGCTTGGGCTCGTGAATTGATCCAGGCGCACGAGGGCACTCAGGGATCTTCCGTGCTCAGACGACGCCTGAGATGAGGTTGAGAGGTGACTGTGATGCTCCGCGAAGTTCCATCCGGTGGCTGGCAGTCAAAAATCATGTGGGTACTTTTGGTACTCATCAGAGCGGTAGGACTGTTCCTGCTGGTAGCGGGTCACTTCTGAAGTGATCGCGTCGGAAGACGATCCTTGAACAATCATCGCTCTTGGTCGAGGCGAGGTACTCGCACGGATATCCTGGAGGCGATGACGCCGATGAGAATTGCCATGCCTTTATGACTGCCGCCCGAAGAGGACGCCTCATGTCAGAGATCCGTTCGCCGTCCGTAACAACCCCCACCCGCCGCGACTTTCTGTTCATCGCAACCGGGGCGGCAGCCGTCGTCGGGGCAGGAGCAACAATCTGGCCGTTCATCTCATCATTGGCGCCTGATGCGGCCACCATTGCGGCTGGCGCGCCCGTCGATGTTGATCTGGCACCGATTGCGATCGGGCAGATCGTCAAGGTGTTCTGGCGCGGTAAGTTGATCTTCATCCGTCACCGTAACGAGCGCGAGATTGCAGAAGCACGCGCGACTCCGCTATCGGAACTGATCGATCCTCAGACTGATCAGGCGCGCGTCAAACCCGGCCACGCGGAGTGGCTCATCGTCTTCGGGAACTGTACGCACCTAGGCTGCGTCCCACTTGCCCACCAGGGACAGTATGATGGCTGGTTCTGTCCATGCCATGGGTCCTTGTATGACACATCAGGCCGTGTCCGACGCGGCCCTGCACCCCTCAACCTGCCGATCCCTCCCTATGAGTTCACTTCGGATACCAAGATTCAGATTGGGCAGAATGCGTGAGGTGGAACGACAGACATCATCGACAGGAGATCGTCACGCATTCAGGCGTCGATCTGGTCTCACTCGTGGACCTTGCCTTGGTATGATGAGGTGGCTGCACCTGAATGCCGCTCCTCTGGTCTGCGCGGGCTTGTGAGACTGGCCAGCAGCACGGCGACAACGCCAGTCACGAAAACTCCGTCGAATGTTCCCGCCCCGCCGATCGACACGATCGGCGCACCAAGACCCTGTACCTTGTCCAGATTGAGAAGATCCGCACCGATCAGAGCACCCAAGCTGCCGCCGATATAAGCAAGCGGAGCCGCATGTTGTCGCGACAGAAGCAGTGCAATGATCGCGCTGGAAAGCGCCGGTACGAAGATTGGTAGCGCGATCCCCAGTCCGCGAACGGGCTGCGCGAGCATGTGGCAGACGCCTGAAACACCGACAACGCAAATCGCGCTGAGCCACCAGATCCGGCTTCTTGAAGCGAGATAAAGTGACGTCAATCCAGGAATCATGGCGCCGCCCACGTTCACCGCGATGAGGGTGCCAGGCCAGTCGACCACAATTGGAACGACATATCTCATGCCGAAGAAGTTGATGACCTGACCTGACACGATCTGCTGCTCGGGCAGGTGCAAGATGGGGACATTGACATAGCTCCCCAACAGAGATCCCAGAAGCAAGAGCCAGGCGACACCCGGACGGATGCCCATCCGACGATACGCGAAGTGCAGGGCTCCAATCTGGATCAGAGTGAAAACGAGCGATAGAAGGCCAAAGAGCAAGAGAAAGAACGGGCCAGAGAGCGGCAGGTAGTTTGTTTGGCTGATGTGCATCCTACCAATCTCCCCACGAGGCCTCATTGGAGATATTTATCAGGGAGGCGGGTGTTCCATGGGCCAGCACGAAGGTCAGCAACACTTTACGCTCTCCGCCAGTTTCCAAACGAATGCCGTGTGGGAACCAGCCAACCGTGGAGACGCTTGGCGCTTCCACGCTACACGAGTTGACAGTCCCGATAGGACCAGCTCTGAATACGGCACGTCGTCAGAATGCAGCCTCGTCTGGCCCGTCCTATAGATCAAACTCGACGTTTGTGACTCTTGACGTGCGGGATCAAACGCTCGTTGACTTTCATCAATTGGCGAATTCTTGGTCGATGCCGCTGAGGGCTGAGGCGTGCACCTCGGCCGCAGGTCTCATCTTTCCGTCGAGGCCAATCCGCTCGAAGGCCGCGGTCACACCGGACACGGCGAATGTCGTGAACCTGGGATTCCCTTATATGCGTAGCTACTGCTGTAAGGGCTTGGGGATCGGCGTCGAGTGACGTGGTTTGGGCTCCTCAATCAGTCGGAACGCCACTGGAGGTGATTTCCAGTCTGTCGGCAACTGAAGAGGAACGGTGCAGGTTGTGAACAGAGACTGCCCTTCTTGGTTCTTGACTTCGAAGACATAGCCAGGCCGCTCCATCCGGCGGCACTCGCTCCATTGATCGAAAGCGATCCAGTCGCTCATCATCACAACCTCACTGTTTCTCAGAGATAGAAATCCGCTTTGGCGAGCGCCGATAGCCCTGAGACATTGATCTGGAGATCTGCCACCCCATCACCATTCACATCGGCGGACAGGATCCCGCTGCTGAATTTCAGCTGACCTGCGCTTCCGGTAAACGCTTTGCTTCCGATGAAGGTGAAAGCCTGGTCCCCTGCAAGCCTGGTGTTGGCGTCGATCCCACGCAGGTCGATGTGGTCCACCCCGCGCACGAAATCACGGATCGTATCCCGCGCGCCCGGGAGTGAGTCCTTGACCGAGGTGAACACGAATGTATCTGCCCCCGCATCACCATACAACGAATCCGCTCCGGCACCACCATAGAGCAGGTCGTTGCCATCACCTCCATAGAGCTTATCGTTGCCGCCGCGTCCATAGAGTTTATCGTTTCCTCCGCCACCCTTGATCGTGTTGGCGGCATCATTGCCGCGCAGATTGTCGGCATATTTGCTGCCGACGAGGCCCTCAATGCTCGAATAGGTGTCGCCGTACGCGTCTCGGCTATTCTTGGATGCAACCATCAGATCAGCCACCACGCCAGCCGTGGCGCTGGCATAGCTTGCATAATCAAAACCGTTGCCGCCGCTGAGGTAATCCCGACCGGCGCCGCCGTCGAGCACGTCGTTGCCATCACGGCCATAGAGCGTGTCATTGCCGCCCTTGCCGTAGAGCTTGTCATTGCCGGCGCCGCCCGAAAGCGTGTTGTTGTTGTCGGTTCCGGTCAGCGTCAGGTTCTGTGGGGCTGCCGCAGACGCATTGCTGGTCATCTGCGACAAGGAATAGGTCTTGTCGGAGAACTGGAACCATTCGACGCCTTTGACCAGATCCTTGCCGTCCGGTGCGCCAAAACGCATATCCGCGATCTGGAACGATCCGTCTGAGAGCATAGAGACGCTGTAGTTCGAGAACAGGCCACTGAACATGGCAGTGTCTGTTCCTACGCCGCCATCCAACGTATCGTTGCCCTTTCCGCCCGTCAGGCGGTCGTTGCCGGCTCCGCCCTTGAGGGTGTTCGCGACGTCATTGCCGGTGAGAATATCGTTTCCCGAGCCTCCGAGAGCGTTCTCGATCAGCGAGCGGACATCACCTTTGTAGAGTAGTGCGTTCGCGATATTGCCGGTCGCGATTTTCGAGCCGTCCCACTTCAGATTTGCCAGCTGAGCCGTGGAGGTGGTTGTCCACTGACCGGGCCGCAGGTCGACCTTCAAATTGCTAGTGTAATTCGAGAAGTCATACGTATCGTTGCCGCCGCCATCCCAGACCGTCAGCAGGATTTTGTTGCCGCCGGGCCTCCCCTGGCCGACATTGTTGATGAACATCTCGCCGGTCGTCGGACTCCAGGAATAGATCGTGCTTCCGCTGTTGGTGGCGTAGTTGGCGCCATACATGTGCTGCAGGGCGGCGATGTCGTACATCATCAGCGATTGAGAATAACCCCAAGTCTCATTGACGTAGCCGCTCGTGGTGGAAGCACCCACATACGAGCGATAGCTCATGACCGTGTATTCCATGGAATCCCGAGCTGTCGGCATGCCGCTCTCGTGCGAGTGCTCCAAGCCGAGAGAGTGCCCGATCTCATGGATGAAGGTCAGGTAGGCGTAGTTGCCCTTGACGGGATTGCTGTAAGCCCCGCTGGACTTGTTGAACCAGGCGTCTCCGCCTTCGGAGGAGGTGGTCGGAAAATACGCCCAGGCAGTGCTGGGCTTGTCCGACAGGGCAAACCGCAGGTCCGCATGCTGAGTGGAGGTTTCACCGATTTCACTGAAGCTGAGACTAGCCACTGAGGCAAACATCTTCAGGGCCGCGCGCGTGGCGCTCTGCTGACCAGCGTTGAGAACGCCGAAGTTGGTAACATTCTCTCCATCACCATAGGAGGGGCCGTAATACGCGCTGCTTGCCGGAAAACTGTAGGTAAAGCTGTTTACGGCCCATTTGACGTCGCCCAGGACGCCATCGATATAAGCGTTACCGGTCGGGCTGTAGGTCACGACAGCAGGCATGGATCCATCCAGTATGAGAGTTGATAGGCGTGCGCGAAAGATCGTTCGATGAGAAGCGCCTAGTTCCGGCACGATATAGCCGTCTCTGACCTGGGACACTACCCAGTGGGATGGGGTAGTCGGAGCCGAAACTGATCAGGTAAATGGATTAATGCGTGACACCCGTTTGCCGCAATAGGCACCACCCTGCGCTTCGGTCATTCCATGCTTTAGGGTGGAGATTTACTCTGTCGCGATGAGAGTTTCTGTACCAGATGTGCTAGGCTTTCAGGAAGGGGCGATTCCAGTATATCGCTGTATTCTGTCGCTAGCTGACGACCTAATACATCTAAGAGATCAGCGAAGGCGATCGGAACGGGTGTGTAAATCCCTCGGCTCCATATGCTCTCATCAACAAGCATCAGGAGCCTCCTTTATCAATTCACGAGTTGTCCTTGGCGAAGACTAGCGTGGCACGCTGTTGCTTCGGCGAGGCTGATGGATGACAGGACACGTCCTGAGATATCCATGATAGCGAGAGTCCAGCCCTCCCAGTCGCCTGAATTTCCTGCATTCTCCTGTTTCAAATCTTCAATCGCTTCCAAAGCGAGCGCCTTTGCAATGGCGAGATCGGCAACATCAACTCCAGTTTTGTCGAGGATGACGTCATCCGCATTAACGAGATGAAAGAAGCAATGCATCGGCAGGCATTCATTGTGGAAGTCACGGGCGCAGGACACCGCAAGCGGCCTTTTCTCACAACGACAATTCAGGGGTGTGAGTTTCGTCCTATTATTCGTGAGGCTTAGCCTTATGGCGCGCACAGAGCAAAATGTGTTCGCCAAGCCAA
Organism: Microvirga sp. HS2; assembly: GCF_055792805.1. NCBI lineage: Bacteria > Pseudomonadati > Pseudomonadota > Alphaproteobacteria > Hyphomicrobiales > Methylobacteriaceae > Microvirga > Microvirga sp. HS2. The sequence continues at coordinate 29,272 of NZ_JBVVAJ010000040.1, read as the reverse complement.
ACCGCGAGATCAGCTTGTAATATCTGAGATTAAATCGCCCTCTAAGATGAGAAGATCTTTCCGATGCGCCGAAGGTTGCATCGTAGACACTTAGTGCGGCTGGATTTCCATACAGCGACCGAGCCTTGGGTCAGCTGAGCCCAGACAGGGGTGCTAAGTGGCCGGAACGATTGGTGTTTTATAACGTATCGCGAAAGACGCGATCGTTGATGCTTGAGCGAAACCAGCTCTTTGATAGTGGATCAACGGATTATTTATCGCATCTGAGCAAAAAATGCTCTTATCGCCTATCCATTGGCGACGCTCCAAGGCTTGAAAGTCGGCATATTTACGGCAGTTCAACTCCTAAGGCTTACCACTTTCGCGCATGGTTCACCCTTGTCTGGACGTGGAGACGTTTCGGGAGGCATTTCGGTTCGGGGCGTCGAGCGTGTGCAGAGATGTCGGAACTGAATGACATGAAATGTTTGCACGATATAGCGAAGCTGACCCCGGCCGGAACCTGGGAATGGGATTTCCTGTCAGGTGCTGTGACCTGGTCCGACGCGGTGTTCAGGCTGCTGGGCCTGGAGCCCGGGTCGATCCCACCTTCGTATGAGTTCTTCGTCAGCCGAATCCATCCCGACGACCAGCACGACGCAGAAGCGATCGGCTTCATGGCGCGCTCCGAGCAAACACTGAGCGCGGCATTTCGGATCATACGGCTCGATAGCACCGTCAGGTGGGTCACGAGCCTGGGCGAAGCTTTTCACGATGAGACCGGGAAGCTGGCTTGGGCATCAGGTATGCTGATCGATGTTACGGATTTGAGGGAGGCGCAGCTCGAGCTCGCAACGAGGGAGGCACGATACGAGGGGTTAGCGAGCGCAAATTCTCTCGGGCAGTGGCGCGCGAGCACTGAGGGCGAGGTGTTCGAGGCCGATTACTGGTGTGAATTCACCGGGCAGAGCGAGGACGAAGCGCGTGGCCTCGGATGGCTTAGCGCCGTGCATCCTGAGGATGTGGATGCTGTTTCGTCAACTTGGCATGATGCCATAAAGATCGGCAGCGGCACTCAATTCAGCTATCGCGTCCGTCACCACTCCGGCGAATACCGCTGGCTCGTCACGAAGATGGTCCCAATCAAAAACACCGACAGATCCGTGCGGGAATGGGTCGGCTCCAGTGAAGATATCCACGAGTGGCGCGAGGCACAAGAAGCTCTCAGGATCAGCGAGGAGCGGCTCCGTCTTGCACTCGAAGGGGCTCGCATGGTCACTTGGGACTACGATCACGAGAAAGATTATATCACACGTTCGGCCAACTCGCTCGATATCTATGGAATGGGATCCGGGCCAGCCAGCGAATTCTGGGTGCGGATCCATCCCGACGACCGTCCATTGGTGAAGCATGCTTTGGAGGTAAATCGAGAGACCGGCGCACGACTGCAGGTTCAGTATCGAATCTTCGACCCACACGGCGATCTCAAGTGGCTTCACTCAAGCGGGAGTATTCTGCGGAGTGTCCGCAAAGATTCCAACCGTACCATCGGGGTGACATTCGACATGACCTCGCAGATGTCGACCGAATTCCGCTACAGAGAGGTAGAGCGCGCGCACGCGGAGGTAACAAGTGCTTTGCATGCGCTGGAGGAACGGCATCGTGCCTTAAAGGGAATCGCAGGAGACATCGTTTGGAGTACAGACCCTGACGGGAAGAGCGTCGGTATGTCCGAATGGTGCAAATTTACCGGACTGACGGCAGACCAGATTCGAGGCTGGGGTTGGCTGAACGCGCTTCATCCGGCAGACCGTGAGCGGGCGCGCGACAGCTTGGAGCGTGTCGTTGAAGAGAGATCATGCCAGGCATTCGATTGTCGTGTGCGCGACAGGGATGGGGCGTACCATCGGATTAGAGTGCGCGTCGCTCCTGTGATTGCATCCGACGGGACGTGTCGAGAATGGATCGGAGCCTGTCACGCGACAAACGCGGTGCTTCTGGAGACGGGTAAGGTCCTCACCCATCATTCACAGGCGCCATGCCATGATCCGGCGACTGCCCGGCTCGTTCCGTGGCAGATTCGAGCGGCACGGGCGATCCTGGGCTGGTCGGCGCGCGAGCTCGCAGCAGCATCGGGGGTTTCTCTCTCGACCGTCCGGCGCATCGAAGAGGCTCAAAGCCACGATTCCCGCATGCTGGCAGCTGTTCGGAGCGCACTCGAACAGGCTGGAGTGGAATTCCTGATATCGCCGAACGGAAAGAGAAGCGTGACTACAGTCGAGTCAGTTGAAAAGATTGATGTGAATTGTTGGTCCGCCGTTGGTTGAAAACGTGGCAGCCATCGCAACAGCCGCGAGAAGAGTGGACCGGATTTCCAAGCCACGCCAGAATTGGCGGTTCTCCACTAAGATTCTGCTGCCTGTCGGAGTCGTCGTGGTTCTGGCGATAACGTTTACCGTGAGTGCACTCTTCTGGGTTGCGCACGAGAGCAATACCGTTTCTGTCGAGCGTCAGATTCGGACAGTGCGCCATGCGATTGACAGCAGCATCAACAATCTCGTGAAGGAGCAGCAGACGATAGCCATCTGGGAGCAAGCGGTTCAGGAGCTCAACAGCCCGGCCACAAACTGGCAGTGGGTCGATGCTGAGGTCGGTACATGGCTGTATCGGCTGTTCGGCCATGACGAGGTCTATATCCTGGCCCCCGGTGACGATCCCGTTTATGCCATGGTGGGAGGGACGAGAGCGCCGGCCATCAAGTTCGAAGAGGTTCGTGGCAGTCTTCGCCACATCATTGATGCTGTGCGTGGCCAGCAAACCCATACGATTAAAGACGACCAGGAGGTCTTTCCGGGCGTCACGGATGACCGCGTGGAGGCCCATGGCCATTTTCTGGACCTGAACGGTCGGCCGGTTGTAGCCAGCGCCATGAAGGTCAAACCATCTACCGATGAAGTGAGTCAAAGGTCTGGTCTGGAATTTCTCGTCGTCAGTGTCCGCTACCTCGACGGCCGGTTTCTGAAAGACCTTTCCAAGAATAACCTGATCGAGCGCCCGCGGTTTTCTCGCGCCGATACGGCATCAGGCAACGAGCGATCGGTTCCACTGCATGCAGAAGATGGCGCTATCCTCTGCTACTTTGTCTGGCTGCCAGAGCTGCCCGGAACCAGAATCCTGGGATTTCTGCTGCCTATTGCCTCGATCGTGCTTGGCATGGTGATTGCGGCGATGATCCTGCTGACGCGGCGGCTTCGGCGTGCAACCCTCGAACTTCAGGCAAGCGAAGCACATGCGCAGCACCTTGCCGTCCACGATATACTGACGGGTTTGCCGAACCGCGGTTTCTTTGGGGAGAGAATCGATCAGGCGCTCGTGCGCGTGAGACGGGGAGGGAAATTAGCTGTACTGTTGCTCGACCTCGACCGCTTCAAGCACGTCAATGACACGCTTGGTCATCAAGCTGGAGATGCACTGATCAGGGAATTCGCCCGAAGGCTCTCAAAGTTGACCAGAAGCGGCGATGTGATCGCGCGCGTCGGGGGCGACGAGTTTGCAATCCTCAAGGCTACTACCCAGGGCAGGCGGGAGGTTGAAACCTTCTGCGCCGATATCCTCGCGGCAGTGGGCCCGCCTTTCGACCTGCTAGGCAACCAGATGTTCGTGGGGGTCAGTATAGGAGTGTCATTGGCTCCTGAGATGAGCATGGACCGGCTTGAACTCATACGCAAGGCAGACATCGCACTCAATCATGCAAAGAGCCAGGGAAGGAATCGCTATTGCATCTTCTCTTCTACGATGGACGAGACCGTCCGGTTGCGGAGCATGATCGAGGACGATCTTCGCCAAGCCCTGATATCGAAGGATCAATTGACGGTCCATTTTCAGCCCTTGGTCGCCGGGCCGGAGGAGACGATCGTCGGCCTTGAGGCGTTGGTGGGATGGGAGCACCCGACTCGAGGTCCCATCCCTCCATCTCAATTCATCCCTATTGCAGAGGATGCCGGCATGATCTTGGAGCTGGGGGAGTGGGTTTTTCGAGAGGCCTGCGCAGCATCCTGCCGATGGCCAGATCTCTCCATCGCCGTCAACTTGTCGCCAGTCCAGATCCGTTCGGCTGGTTTTGCGGAGCTCTGCATTGCCATCGTTCGGGAGTACCAGGCGAATCCGGCCAAGCTCGAGCTCGAGATTACAGAAGGTATTCTGCTGAAGGACGACAATGCGGTCTGCGACACGTTGAGTGCATTACGGGAATTCGGCTTCAGAATCGCACTCGACGATTTCGGAACGGGATACTCGAGCTTGAGCTACCTGAGACAATTTGATGTCGATAAGATAAAGATCGACCGGTCCTTTGTTCAACGGCTCGGCAAGACGGATAGCGGCGAAGGCTTGGCCATTATCGAGGCTCTGGTTTCATTGGGCCACGCCATGGGATTGGCAGTCGCCGTGGAGGGAGTGGAGACAAAGGATCAGGAGCGCCTTCTCCTTGCAGCAGGATGCCGCGAAATGCAGGGCTACTTATTTTCACCAGCTTTGTCTCAGGAACAGATCACTGCCATGCTTTCAAGCCGTGGACGTTGAGGGCACCCACTGTGTCGAACCCGAATATCTTTCGAATTCAGCCCATTGGGTCGGAGCGTAGCGCGTGGCGCTCAAGCCTTGCGCTCCTCGTGTGCCTTGGCGTCGCTTTCCTCACTTCCGCCTGTACGATGATCGGCGAGGGACTGCCTTCGAGTTTCGGCAGCTCCATGGCTGCGATCGACCTCCCTGCGACCGTCGAGCCATATCCCGACGATCAGGTCCTCCGCATTGCGAAAGCTCACTTCGCCGAAGGGAATTACGGTCACGCGGCCCGCTACTACGAGCGATCGGTCGAGGTGGCGCCCGGAGACGGAGAGGCATGGTTGGGGCTTGCCGCTTCCTACGATCGGCTCCGACGCTTCGATCTCGCTGACCGGGCTTATCGGAATGCCGCACTTTCTATCGGGCATCGCCCCGAGTACTTCAATAATGTCGGGTATTCCTACCTCTTGCGGGGCGATATTCAAAAAGCCCGCGGCAATTTTTTGAAGGCGCTGGAGCTCGATCCCCATAATCCTACGCTTCTGAACAACCTGGAGCTATTGCGGGAGAGTGTCAGGAAAGTTGGGACGAGTTAGCTCTTCCAGTGTCGAAGGTGGAACTTGCGGGCTCTCTTGGCTTGCTACGATCCGATTGATGGCTGCAACAATTGTCTTCAATTGATAGGGCTTGGCGACGAATTGGCTGTCAGTCAGTCGCCTGACGGGATCTTGGCTCTCGTTTGTCGCGTAAATGACGCCGAGCCGCGGCCGGAGATGCCGAATGCGTTCTGCCAGTGCCCAGCCATCCAATGTGCCTGGCATATTGATATCCGTTAGAAGAATGTCGATCCCGGCGCCAGCCAGGAGGATCGCGAGGGCCTCGTCGCCCGATTGGGCTGCCTCGACCGTATAGCCACTGGCCTGCAGTTGCTTCGTGACGAGTTCACGCAGGAACCTTTCGTCCTCTGCAAAAAGGATCCTTATAGGGGAGGGGACGAGCATTCCATTTCAATCCGGATGGTTGCGTTCTGCTGAGGCAAGGGCCGATTCCCAGACTCTCACAAGTTCCAAGCGGGAGCTACCCAGGCAGGAGGCTTAGTCCATCGGCGCGTCCTTTGCTGCGACGTCGTCAACAGGACGACTGTCCGGGTGCCTTAATGCGTCCCGAGTACTAGGGGCCGGGATGGGTTAATCCATCAGCCCGAATGGTGGCCGGAGCTGAGAGTGAGCAAATACCGTCCATCGAATGATATTTGGCGGGATGCTGCAAGTATGACGTTCTCCTCATTATTAGCTCTCTTTGCCAGTCTGATTTTCGTCGCTGCCATCCTGGTGGCCGGTGTGATGGATCTCCTGATTATGAGGATCCGCAACTGGCTCGTCCTTGCGCTCCTCGTGTCCTATGGCTTCCTCGCCCCCGCTGCGGGTCTCGATCATGAAACGATTGGATGGAGTATTGTTGCAGGGCTCGTGGTGCTCCTTTGTGCGTTCTTGTTTTTCTCCCTGAACTGGATCGGCGGAGGCGATGCCAAGCTGGCTGCCGTCACCGCCCTCTGGCTCGGCGCTGGTCAGACCCTGGATTACATCCTGTATACGGCTCTGTTCGGAGGTGCCCTCTCCATCGTTCTGCTGAGTTTCCGGAGAGTGGAGCCTCCACGTAGCGGGTGGGCTTCGCCCTGGATGTCCCGCCTGCACATGCATGAGACAGGGATTCCCTACGGGGTCGCTATGGCCCCGGCTGCACTCCTCGTCCTTCCGCATACTGCTTGGTTTTCACCTTTCTGAGTTCGAGCAGGAACACGATCATGCTTCGCATTCTCATCCTTGTCGTGGCGCTTGGCGCCGGCGTTCTCGCGGCTTGGCTCGCCCTGTCGATGCAATCCGGCGCAAGGCCGCCAGTTGCAGCCACCGAGGTCGTGAAGGCTCCAACCGTTCAGGTCCTCGTCGCCGCGGCCGATGCTGCTCAAGGGGAGAAGCTCGGCAAGGCTGGTCTGCGTTGGCAGCCATGGCCCGAGGAGGCCATCAATCCGGGATTCATCACGCAAGCGGCGAAGCCTGATGCCGTGGAGGCGCTCAATGGCGCCATCGTACGAATTCGCTTCGTTTCCGGAGAACCGATCCGAAAGGACAAGCTGTTTCAGGATGGCTCGAATCTGCTGGCGGCCAATCTAAGCCCCGGCATGCGCGCCGTCGCGATCCGCGTCTCTCCTGAAAGCTCCGCCGGAGGCTTCATCCTCCCGAACAGCCGTGTCGACGTGATTCATATTGCGAACCAGCAGGAGCAGCCCGGAGGTCCGACGCAGATCATCGGGCAAACGATTCTCAAGAACATTCGTGTGCTTGCAATCGACCAGAAGGTAGATGAGGCGAAGGGGGAAGCGACCGTCATCGGAAAGACTGCCACGCTGGAGCTGACTGCCGCCCAGGCAGAGGTCATTGCCGGCGCCCAGGCCTCGGGCAGTCTGTCTCTTTCGCTCCGCTCCATCGAAGATGGTGACGAGATTCCGGAGTCTCCCGCGACCAAGCAACAGACGCCCAATACGATACGGTTCCTACGCGCTGGACGCAGCGAGATCGTGACCATTCGGTAGAGCACCCTCGAGACCGCAGCCCTCAGCAGGAACTTAGCACGACGTCCCATGAAGAATCCCGCATTTAATCTTGGAGGTGATGCCCTCCTGGATCGGCGCGATGAGATCGCCGCGGTCCCTCGCATCGTCGTTCAGGCCTTCTGCGACAGTCCAGATGCTATGGATGTGGTCAGGTTGGCCGCGCAGGACCGGCTCATGGCTCGGGCCCGGGTGACGGTTCGTTCGGGTGGAGTTGCTATGGCTGTGCAGGCTCTTCAGAGCGAGCCTACTCCCTCCCTGATCATCGTGGAAAGCTGCGATCCAGCCAAGGTTCTTTTTTCACAACTGGATCAGCTGGCGGAGCTTTGCGATGCTGGCACGAAAGTCCTGGTGATCGGGCACACGAATGACATTGGCATCTATCGGGAGCTCATGAAGCGGGGGGTCAGTGAGTACGTGGTTTCGCCTATCGATCCCGTGACGGTCATCGCCGCCATCTCTGGCATCTATTCGGACGAGGCCTCCGACAAGCTTGGACAAGTCTACGCCTTCGCCGCTGCGAAAGGGGGAGTAGGATCCTCGACAATCGCTCATAATGTCGGGTGGACGATTGGAAACCACTTCGGTCAGGATGTGATCTTGGCCGATATGGACTTGCCTTTCGGCACTGGGAGTCTCGACTTCAATCTGGATCCCGCCCAGGGCATTCTTGAAGCCATTCAGGATGTCAGTCGCTTGGACAGCGTGCTGCTCGACCGTCTGCTGACCAAGTATGACGAGCATCTAAGCCTGCTTGCCGCCCCGGTTACTCTCGAGAGATCGTTCGAACTGAGCGGAGATGCTTTCGACCCATTGCTCGAAATCGCCCAGTCGAGCGTGCCATTCACGGTGCTCGACATTCCTCATCTTTGGACGTCGTGGGCTCAGAATGCGCTGACCTTGGCTGACCAGGTCGTAATTACGGCAGAACCGGACTTGGCCAATCTCCGGAACGCCAAGAACATGGTCGGATTCCTCAAACGAGTGCGTCCGAATGATCCGCCACCGAAGATCGTGCTCAACCGGGTCGGCATGCCGAAGCGTCCGGAAATCAAGCCTCGCGACTTTGCAGAGGCTTTAGGAATAGAGCCGATCGCGTGTGTTCCCTTTGAGGCGCATCTGTTTGGAATTGCGGCCAATAACGGGCAGATGATCCAGCAGGTCTCCGCGAAGTCCGGAGTATCGGACACATTCGCCATGATTGCGCAGCTTATCACGGGGCGACAAGACGCCAAACGGCATAAAGGCGTACGTGGTCTCGGCCAATTCGTGGAGAAGTTGACCGGCAGGGGCCACAGCCGATGAAGCGTATGATCTTGTTGGCGCAAGCTGCCACAAACAGGGTAAAGGCAGGCCTTGCCGCCTTGCTGCAGGACCAGCGCGGCGTCTCCGCAGTGGAGTTTGCGCTGATCGCTCCGATCCTGTTGGGCGGCTTGCTGTCGATGGTCGATCTCGGCCTTGCGGCAACCGAGCGGATGAGCCTCGATCACGTGTTGCGCGCCGGTGCTCAAGCCGCAATGGCGGAGCAAGACAAAGAGCGCATTCTGAAAATTCTGGAGGCAACGGCCTTGGAACATTTCGCGCTTGCAGACTCACCAACACAAACGAGCGCGGAAAATCCGGTTGTTCTTAGCGTCAAGTGCATTTGCTCCGGAGAAAACGCCGCCGAGGAAGAGTGTGCCGCTTGTGCGGATTCGCCTCAGGCTCATGTCTATTATCGGATTTCCGCAGAGAAATTGTATAATGGCATCATCTTCAAGGCATTGCAGCTGATGACCAGGATTGAGGTTCAGCTTCGATGACGATGCCTCACCTGCTACGTGCGTGTCGCCAAGACGAAAGCGGGTCGACAGCCATAGAATTCGCGATTGTCGGCTTTGTCATGATCCTGATTATGCTTGGAACAGTCGAATTTGGCCGAGGGCTCCTCGTGCACAATGAAATTGCCTATGTGATGGATGTCGGATCACGTAAGGTCCTGATCGATTCGACAATTGCGGATGATGCGCTCGCGGATGAGATGCGCGACGTTTTCTCGAAAGATCGCGGGCTTTTGCAGATTACCATTTCCGCGGATGTAACAGGCGATATGAAATATCGCGTCATCGCTGTCACTTATCCTATGAATCTGCTCGTGCCTGGCCTGTCCGGCAGAACGCTGCGCCTCCACGCCACCCGCCGAGTTCCAGTCGGATGAAATGCTTTCGGAACCCGCGCTAAGCTCTGCCGTTAGAAACCCGATGCCGATCGTCGAGGAATGTCGATGCGCAAGTCTGTGAAAGCAATCAGCACCGCAGCCCTCTCGCTCGGTATTACAACTGGCGGTCAATCCTATGCAGATGAGCCAAAGCTCAGCCCCACGTTGAGTTCATCCGCAAGCGTCGAAGTCACGACTCGGACGACTGAAGCGCTCCAGGTGGTGATCAACTTCGCTAAAATCCTCGCTCTGAAGGAGTCTGCCAAGACGGTCGTGATAGGAAACTCGGGTATTCTCGACGCCGCGATCAATGACGAAAAGACCGTCGTGTTGACGGGCAAGGCCACTGGAACGACCAACATGATCGTTCTCGGCGAGAACAATAGGGAAGTTTTGAACACCACTGTCATCGTTGTGCCGGGGCGCCAAGTCACAACTGTATATCAGGGTCTGCAACGTCGGACATATACCTGTACGAGCGCTTGTACGCCGGTTCTGTCGGTCGGAGACGAAGCTGGCCATTTCGGCCGAGCCCGTGCTCAGATAGAGGCGCAGCAAGAATTCGCGACTGGAGCTGGTGCTGGACAGTAGAGGCAGCAGGCTCGTCTTCTTTCCGTTCACGAAGCCGAGCGCAGCGCCTTAATCCAAGGCCATCGAGCGGGTTAATGCATCCTTCCGAATGGCGCTTTTCGTTCAGGACGAACAAATAACGCGGGGTGGAGAGATTCCGCTCAACGTTGGTTGTAGCGCCTGCCGCTATGCAGGCTCGCGTTCTATCCTGACAAGGTCAGCTTCATGTTCGGCAAAAGAAACAACAAGGGTGAAGCCTCCAACCGAGGACGTACAGCGTTGCCCACGCTTCGTTCTGAGGGCAACCCGATGTCGCAGGATGTGACACCGGCCGCGTCTCAAACCATACCCCTCGTGCCCGCACGCCCTCAAGCGACGCTCAAGACCGAGGAATACTATGCGCTCAAGACCAGGATCTTCACCGCGCTGATCGAGTCCATCGATGTTGCCCAGCTCGGAGGAATGAGCCTTGATCAGGCACGATTAGAAATCGGGGCCATCGTCAACGAGATCATTGCGGCCAAAAAGATCGTGATGTCCACAGCCGAGCAAGACGACCTGCTTCAGGACATCTGCAACGATGTGCTCGGTTATGGCCCGCTGGAACCTCTCCTCGCGCGGGACGACATTGCGGATATCATGGTCAACGGCGCCAACACGGTTTATATTGAGGTCGCCGGCAAGGTCCAGAAGACTGATATCCGGTTCCGGGACAATGCCCAGCTCCTCAATATAAGCCAGCGGATCGTGAGCCAAGTCGGGCGGAGGGTGGACGAGTCCTCGCCGATCTGCGACGCACGTCTGCCAGACGGCTCCCGTGTCAATGTCATTGTGCCGCCGCTCGCTATCGACGGCCCATCGCTCACTATCCGTAAATTCAAGAAGGACAAGCTGACCCTCGACCAGCTGGTGAAGTTCGGCTCCGTCACGCCGGAGGGTGCCGCGATCCTGGAAATCATCGGCAGGGTCCGCTGCAACGTCATCGTCTCCGGCGGGACCGGCTCGGGTAAGACGACGCTTCTGAACTGCCTGACCCGGTACATCGAACCAGGGGAGCGCATTGTGACGTGTGAGGATGCTGCGGAGCTTCAGCTGCAGCAGCCCCATGTCGTTCGTCTCGAGACGCGCCCTCCGAACCTGGAAGGCGAAGGACAAGTCACGATGCGTGATCTTGTCAAGAATTGCCTGCGCATGCGTCCCGAACGCATCATCGTTGGCGAGGTGCGCGGCCCTGAAGCCTTCGATCTCTTGCAGGCTATGAACACAGGCCATGACGGATCTATGGGAACGCTGCATGCCAACTCACCGCGTGAGGCCCTGTCGCGTATCGAGTCGATGATCACCATGGGCGGTTTCTCTCTGCCCTCAAGAACACTGCGCGAGATGATCATATCTTCCGTCGATGTGATCATCCAGGCCGCGCGTCTTCGCGACGGCTCGCGTCGGATCACTCACATCACGGAGGTTCTCGGTCTCGAGGGCGACGTTATCATCACACAGGATCTCTTCGTCTATGACATTCTGGGAGAGGACGCGAACGGCAATCTCATTGGGCAGCATCGCTCCACTGGGATCGGACGACCACGGTTCTGGGATCGGGCCCGTTACTACGGAGAGGAAAAGCGGCTCGCTGCCGCGCTCGATGCAGCAGAAATGGCTGCCGCATGATTTTCCAGCCCTTCTTTTGAGTACCTGCCGATGTTTTCGCCTGACCTCATTCCCTATGTGATCGCAGCTTTGACGGCCCTGAGCGCTGGAGGGCTCGTCGTTGTCGGGTTCTACTCGCGCGTCGCCAATCGTTCGAGCGCTAAAATGCGCTTCCAAGCGGTGGCCGCGATCAGCAAGGCTGAGAACGTTACTGCGATAGGATCGGATGAAACTCGGCGCAAACGCGCTGTCGAGGCGACTCTGCGCGAGATTGAGGAAAAGCAAAAGATCCGGAAGAACACCAAGCCGTCCCTTGTAGGCCGGATGCGTCAGGCCGGTCTCGGCTGGAGCAAGCGAGCCTATTTTACTATTTGCGGTATTGCCGGTCTTGCCTCGTTCCTCATGGCAATGCTCATGCTCGGGATTGGGACAGCCTCGGCGGTCGGGTTCGGATTTACAGGCGGGTTGCTTCTCCCCCATTTGTATGTCGGTACCAAGCGCAAGCGCCGCTTCAAGTCGTTCACGGCCGAGTTCCCGAATGCCGTCGATATCATCGTCCGCGGCGTGAAGGCTGGCCTTCCTCTTGTCGATTGCTTGAAGATTATCGCTGCTGAGGCACAGGAGCCGGTGCGGAGTGCGTTTCGCGAAATCGTAGAGGACCAAACCCTCGGCATGTCCCTGGATGAGGCTGTAGAGCGCCTCCCCGAGCGCATTCCTCTTCAAGAGGCCAGTTTTTTTGCGATCGTTATCGCAATTCAGAGCCGAACAGGTGGCAGTCTATCAGAAGCCCTCGGGAATCTTTCGAAGGTCCTCAGGGAACGCACGAAGCTGCAGGCAAAGATCAGGTCCATGAGCGCTGAAGCCAAGGCCTCAGGCGGCATTATTGGCGCATTGCCGGTCGTAGTCGCGCTGCTCGTCTATCTGACGAGCCCCACTTACATTGCGCTGCTTTTCACAACCATGACCGGCAAGCTCGTGCTTGCTGTGTGTGCATTGTGGATGGGAATCGGTATTCTCGCGATGCGCAAGATGATCAACTTCGATTATTGAGGTCCTCAGGATGTCCTTCGGTCCTGTCAGCATCCATATGGAATTTGTAGTAGCTCTGTCAGCTGCGAGTTCGGTCTTTCTCGCCATTCTCGTCGTCGCATGGCCCTATCTTGCGCGCGATCAGCTGAAAGTCCGCATGGCAGAAGTTGCCAGTGAGCGGGAACGGATCAGGCTCCGTGAGCGCGCTCGGCTCAACCGGAGTAAAAAGCAGGCAACCCTGAGAAGTGAACCGAGAAAGTTCTATCAGGCCATCGTCGAACGATTTAACCTGGCTAAGCAGGCCGAGGATGCCGAACTTGTGCAAAAGCTCAGGATGGCGGGCTATCGGGGGCAGAGCCCCGCCATAACCTTTGTGGCCGCTCGCTTGATCGCCCCAGTTGTGCTTCTCGCGATTTCAGGCCTCTATGTCTTCTTTGTTCTGCAATTGAACCATCCTCTCTCCGTGAAGCTCGGGATCGTCTTTGCCGTGGCCGCTTTGGGCTATTACGCGCCACTGCTCTATGTGAAGAACAAGATCACGAAGCGCCAGCAGGCGATCCGGCGTGCATGGCCGGATACGCTCGACCTGCTTCTGATTTGTGTCGAGTCGGGGATGGGAATCGAAAGCGCTTTCCGGAAGGTTTCGGAGGAGATCGGCTCCCAATCCACGGAGCTGGCAGAGGAGCTGAGCCTGACTACTGCCGAGCTGTCCTATCTTCAGGATCGGCGCAAAGCCTACGAGAATCTTGGCGAACGTACAGGTCTCGACGGGGTTCGGGGCGTTGTCACCAGTCTGATCCAGTCCGAGAAATACGGCACCCCACTCGGCCAATCGCTTCGGGTTCTAGCGCAGGAGAATCGCGACATGCGCATGAGCGAGGCCGAGAAGAAGGCGGCGGCTCTTCCGCCCAAGCTCACCGTGCCAATGATCCTGTTCTTCCTGCCGGTTCTGTTTGCCGTGATCATGACGCCAGCCATCATCCAGATCGCCAAACTGTCATAGTTCTTGAGAATCATGCCAATGCTCCCTATTAGAGCTTTTCTGCGCAGGCAAACATTGCGATTGCCTCTTCTTTTCGGGCTGTGCTGCGTACGCCTCAAGGCATTCCACGGCAACGAAAGTGGTGCGATTGCGGTCGTTGCTGCCATTGCTTTTCCAGTCCTGATCGGCGCCATGGGTCTCGGAGCAGAGGCCGGCTATTGGTACTTGGCACAGCGCAATCTTCAGCATGCCGCCGATGTCTCCGCTCATGCGGCGGCAATCCGCAAGCGTGCCGGCGATGACCAAAGCGGCATTGCGGCAGCAGCGCTTCATGTGGCGCGGGCTTCGGGTTTCTCGCCCGATATCGGCACGATCACGGTCAACACTCCTCCCGCCTCACAAGCCTTCGCCGGGGACAAGAGCAGCATCGAGGTCGTGCTGACACGAACTCAGCCGTTACTCCTCTCATCGCTGTTTCTAAGCGACCCGGTGAATATTCGTGCCCGTGCCGTCGCGAAGCTCGATACGGCTTCACAGGCATGCATTTTGGCGCTCTCACCAAGCGCGCCTGGTGCCGTTACCGTTGCCGGATCCACCGTCGTGACGCTCAATGGCTGCGATGTGGCATCGAATTCAAGCGCATCGGACGCCTTGAGAATGCAAGGGGGAGGATATCTGACGACAGACTGCGTCAATACCGTTGGCGGAGCCGTCACGACTTCAGGATTGAAGCTGCAGACCTGCGATTCCGTGCGCGAACGGGCTCCGGAGACGATGGATCCTTACGCAGATATTGCAGAGCCTGTGATCAGTGGAACATGCTATAAGCCGGACAGTTTCGCCTCCGGTTCGGCACTTCTGAGCCCAACCTACCAGTCACACCCGAGCGGTCTTCCGACCCTGCGATTTTGTAGCGGCCTAAAGGTGAACGGGGGGAGCATTACCTTCAAGCCTGGTCTTTACATCATTGAAGGGGAGCTCGACGTGAACGCCGGGACGACTCTTGCCGGTTCAGGCGTGACCTTCTATTTAGCAAAGGGGGCGAGCCTCAAGCTCAATGGTGGCGCCAGAATCAACCTTGATGCGCCAACCGAAGGCCCTTTCGCCGGTATTCTGTTCTTCGGTGCAAGAGTCAGCACAAGTGTCACTCATCAGGTCAACGGTTCGTCTGGTTCGACCTTCAATGGAGCGGTCTACTTCCCCGGCTCCGGCATAGAATATTCGGGCCGCGCTGGTTCTACGGGCGGCTGCACCCAGATTATTGGTAATACAGTGACATTCATCGGCAATTCCGAGGTTCGGTCGGACTGCCAGGCAACCGGAACGCGGCCGATCGTGACGAGCCAGTCGGTCAAGCTCGTGGAGTGATCTCTTCGGTCCGCCAATGCCGTTCCAGAAGAATGGCGAACACGTGCCGATCATAATGGTAAGAAGCTTGTCTCAGTACGAGAAAGGGGCCACTGTTTCCAGCGACCCCTTTATGACGATTGATGAGATGAGGTGCGCTGCTGATAAAGGCGAGGCACGTATCTTTAGCTATTATTGGGTCTCGGCAGGGGCGGTGGTGGTGGTTCCGGCTCCGCTGATCGTGTTCGCGATGGTTTGGAACTTGTTGTTCAGGTTGGTGCCGAGAAGCTGAGCGCCGCCAATGATCACGACAGCAATTAGCGCAGCGATAAGGCCGTATTCGATTGCGGTTGCGCCAGACTGATCTTGCCGAAAGCGGGAGAGAAGCTTGGTCATTTCGTATGTCCCTTTGGAGGTCGAACCATTCGTCCTCGCTGATGGTGCTGATTTACTGCTGCTCCCCTTCGTTTGCTATTCGGCAGAATGGGGTAATGCACTCTCCGGGCACGGATTAATGCGCATCGCTGCCGGTGATCGCGCCGACGCAAGGGGGTTAGGGCAGCACAGGTGCGGCGTAACTCACCAGCTCCTCGGGAGAAGTCCGCGCCAAAGAGCAAGAACGGGTCTTTTCTAGGGATTCGAAATAAAGTTCGCTCAATGCTGAGCGGAATTTGCTCTTTCGGATCGTCGCACTGCTCCGGAAACCATGCTGCTACTTGAAGCACGAGCATGGCGCGTCAGATTCCGAGGAATTTCATTACCGCTTTGTGATTACCTCAATGGGGATATGCCCGTGTTTCTGACGAAGTGGGGTCGCAGACCTGATACTTTCCGTCTGTCGCTGATCATGCAGGCTCTTCTTCTGGTCTTTTTCTGCTTCGGCAATCTCCTGGTCTCTTCTCAGTCCCAGGCGCGAGAGCGGCTCATCACCTTTGTCAATGGCCGCGCCAGCGGTATTGACCTTGCCAAGGGTCAGTTCATGACGGTGAAGACGGCGGTCGATATCGGCAAAGTGGTTGTTGGCGATCCTGACATTGCAACGGCAGTCGTGATGAGCGGGCGCTCGTTCTACATTCTGGGCCGGGGTGAAGGGCGGACGAACGTAGCTGTTTTCAATGCGGACGATGTGATGATTGGTACGGCCAATGTTGAGGTCGGTGCCGATACTGTCGATCTGGAACAGTCGATCCAAGAGGCGGTTCCAAACGCGAATGTCCGAGTCGATACGGTCAATGGCCGAATCCGTCTCGGCGGCACGGTTCCGGACGCCGTTGCCCTGCGCAAAGTGCTCGAGGTTGCCGAGCAGTATGGATCGGAAGGAGTGATCAACACGCTTCGAGTCACCGGTGGGCAGCAAGTAATGCTGGAGGTTCGATTTGTCGAGGCGAGCCGCAATGCTGGACGGGAACTCGGAATAGGCTGGTTCGTGCGCCGGGAGAACGATCAGAGCGGTCGCGGATTGGCGACCGGAGCATTCCGTGGGACCGGCGCCTCCGGTGCGGTTACTTTCAACGCTAATCTTCCAGGCGGAGGATCTCCCTTCGGAACGATCCTAGCCGAAGTGCTCGGCGTCGGCGTCAATGCCGATATTCTAGTGCAAGCTCTGGAGGGAAAGGGACTGGCGCGCCGACTTGCAGAGCCGAATCTCGTTGCGCTCTCAGGTGACAAGGCGAGCTTTCTCGCAGGCGGCGAAGTTCCCATTCCCGTCTCCGAAGATGACGGCAAGGTCACGGTCACATACAAGGAATACGGCGTCCGCCTGAACTTCACGCCAACCGTGCTCGATGGTGGGCTGATCAATCTCAAGCTCCAGCCGGAGGTGAGCGAGGTCGACTTCTCGACAACGGTCCGCACCGGAGCCATTCAGATCCCGGCATTCACGACGAGGCGGGCTGACACGACGATCGAACTTCGCGACGGCCAGAGCTTTGTCATCGCGGGTCTTTTGCAAAGCGTTCACACCAAGACCCAGGATCAGCTCCCCTGGCTAGGGCAGTTGCCGGTTCTGGGAGCCCTGTTTCGATCCTCCTCCTTCAGAGAGCAGGAAACTGACCTCGTCATCATCGTGACGCCACGTCTGGTCAAGCCTACGCGACCAGGGCGTCCTCCACGTACACCACTCGATTCAGCCAGTCCCAGCAATGACCTCGAGTTTTTCCTTCTCGGCAAGCTCGAAGTGGACAATGACACGTTGAAAGGGATCGCGGCTGGAAAAGGAATCATCGGTCCCTACGGACACATCGTCGATCTCTCGCCCGGAAAGCCGCATGCCACACAGAAAGTCGTCAAGAAGAGGATCGTCCGAGAGAAGATCGTCAAGGACTAGGATAGAGGCGCTTTTCCTTGCGTCGATGGCCTTGAGCCTTGGCGGTTGCGCCGATTACCTGGAGCGGCGCGACACCATTACGCTGGCGGCTGGAGAGGCCCAGGCCTGGAACCGCGTTGTCCATACAGTTGATCCCTGGCCTCCATACGTTCGGAACACGACGATCACGAGTGACGGCGAGCGGGTGGCGAGAGCCACCCGAGGGTATTTCGAAGGCGGAGAGGGCGGCAACCTCGGAGCCGTATCGGCACTGCCTGACCAGGTTCAACCGGCAGCTACGGCCGGGGCGGAGCGTGATTGAATGAGCTTGCGGCTACCATGTTCGATACTCGCGGAAAGCTGACAGGGCTGCGCTCATATCTGTCGGCTGGAGACGGAAGGGATATCGCACGCGCAACGCTGCTCGTGATCGGCACGATCTGCCTTCTCTTCCCTGTCATCTTCGTGCTGATCCTGGTCCAGGGAAAGCAGGGTGAAAATTTCAGCGGGAATCTCGATCGTTCTTTTGATCGGAGAGTTCTGATTGGAAACTTATCCGAAGCTCTGCACGATGCAGAGATCAACCATCTCGCATATCTTGTGCGAGGCGGCTTAGACTTCCTGCAAGCCTACCAGGCGGCCCATGATGTCGCTTCATCTCACCTGAATGCGCTATTGGAAGACGGAGCGAGCCTTCCGACAGATAGGCACAGCCTGAGAAATTATGTTGACGACAGGTTGTCCGAGCTGAATCTCGCTATAATCGTTCATCAGTTCATCGGCTCGGAACCGGCAATCAGGATTGCTCACGATGCAACGGGCAAAGCTCGTAGCGAGGCAATCCGGCTGCTCATCGACAGGATCCGTTCAGACGAGATCCAGACCAGCCGCGACCTATCCGAGAAGGTCAGAAAACAGGCACGGGCGTGGGAGACCATAACACTCATTCTGCTCACTGGTATGATCATCGCGATGCTCGTCGCATCCACGGCGGTAGCCAGCGATCTACGACGGCGGAGGAGTGTCGAGAAGGAGCTGAAGACAGCCCAGCATCTGGCGCAGCAGGCTCGTGACGCGGCAGAGAAAGCAAGCTACGCTAAGACAGAGTTCCTCGCTACGATGAGCCATGAGATTCGAACGCCATTGAGTGGCGTGATCGGATATACCGAACTCTTGCATGAAAGCCCTGGTCTGACGGACGAGCAACGGAGCTACGTAGATCATATTCAGAATGCAGGTCACGCGCTCCTCGCCTTGGTCAATGATGTTCTCGATTTTTCGAGGGTCGAGGCTGGAGAGGTAATTCTCGTTGCTGAGCCATTCTCTTTGCCGGAGCTCATCGACAATGCCGTGTCCATTGTTCGCGCAGTCGCTCGAAAGAAGGCGCTGCCAATCCGTGTCGAGTCGAGCCGCGATGTTCCCGAGTGCCTGCTGGGTGATGCTGGCAGACTCCGTCAAGTCCTCCTCAACCTTCTCAATAATGCCGTTAAATTCACCGATAAGGGAGGTATAACGCTTCGGATTGATGACACGGGAACTTCCGAGGAAGGTGAATGCATACGGTTCTCGATCATCGATACAGGATCTGGGATTGCCCCTGATCAGCAGAGCAAACTTTTCAAGCGTTTTGCCCAAGTGGATCACCCTAGCGGCCGCCGCATGGGTGGAGCGGGACTAGGACTCGCCATCTCAAAGCGTTTCGTGGAGCTCATGGGAGGCAAGATAGGAGTCGAAAGCGCAGAAGGAGAAGGTTCGACCTTCTGGTTCATAGTGCCTCTGCCACGAGCCGAAATGGCAGCTCATCAAGAGCATGAGTTCGACAATCATCGCGATTTCATTCGGCCAGGCTGCATCCTTGTCGTAGACGATCTCGACCAGAATCGCGAGCTTGCACAAACCATGCTTCGGGCAATCGGGCATATTGTTGATACGGCCGAAAACGGGGAAGAAGCCGTCGCAGCCGTTCAAAACAAGCCCTACGACCTTGTTCTGATGGATGTCGAAATGGCCGGTATGGACGGAGCGACCGCTGCACGCACGATCCGCAGCCTCGATCATCCGGCAAAGAATGTCCCGATCGTTGCAATGACCGCCAATGTTCTCCCTCAGGACACCAGGGAATTCAGGGCGGCGGGAATGAACGATCATCTTGGGAAGCCATATACCCGAGCGCAGCTCCTGGCGAAGGTACATGCCATTTTAGCGGCTGCAGCGGATAGTGCAGGAGAGCCCGCCATGGATGGAACCTCGAAAGGATGGGAGGAGCCTGACAGCATCGAGAGCCTTTGCCAATTCATGGGGTGCGATTGGGTCGTCCGAGGTTTGACGGAGCTCAAGGGACAGCTGGAAAGCACTTTCCTCGAAGGGGATCCTGAAGCCATCGGAGGCGATCAGCTGGCCGGAAAGGCACACATGATGGTTTCCCGCTCCTCTATTTTCGGATTTTCCGATTTTGCGCATCTCTGCATCAAGCTCGAGGAGGCATGCAAGACTGGCGACGAACTGGCGAGCGTCTTTCACGGCGTGCGAGCCGCTGCTGACGAGGTGCACAAGAGAGTATGCGAGATGCTCACCCGCGTGAATGGGCATACGGTGTAAGGAGGTGACTTTGCAGGACGCTCCCCGAATTGCTTTGACGGCAGACGATGACGAGTTCTTCCGAGCTGCGCTAAGATTTATTCTCTCCAGTCGGCTGGGTTTCTCGGAGGTGATCGAAACTGGATCGTTCGACGACGCGCTCGAGCACTTGACGGGTCGTGATGATATCTCCCTGGCCTTATTTGACCTCGCTATGCCGGGGATGGACAGCCCGGGAAGCCTGAGAACAGTTCGGGAGTTCTTTCCGAAGACGAGAGTTGCCATGGTGTCCGCATCGAAAGCGCGCGGGGACATCCTGATGACCCTCGATGCCGGTGCCCACGGCTATGTCTCGAAGGATCTCTCGATGGCCGAGATGACGGAAATTCTTCATAAGATCTTAGAAGGCTGGATCTATGTGCCGCCTTCCGTCGCTGACGTATCTTCCACCTCCGAGGCGGTTACGCTCCTACATGGGCGCCCCGCGCGGCAAACGGGAGATGTCGGCATGCTCACGCCGCGGCAGAGGCAAGTGCTGGATCTCTTGATTGCAGGTAAGTCCAATAAGGAAATTGCCAGGGCGCTTCAACTTAGTGATGGCACAATCAAGGTTCACATGGCTGCGCTCTTTAAAAACCTCGGCGTCAACAGTCGCTCTGCTGCTGCGGCCCTTGGAGCTCGGCATCTGGTGTCCACTGAAAAGGATGACGAGACCCAATAATCTTCCCTCAGTTTGATGGACACGTCTGATACGCACCTGCGGGAGCGGGGATGCGCTGCGCCCGCAAACCGGCCGGAGTCGTGCGACAGAGGTCGCCATCAGCGTTTTGATACGCATACTTGAGCTTGGACGCCCGAAGTTCATCACGGCATGCACAATCCGACCGGCGCAACATGGTCGCATGGAAGCCCCAAGAATAAGCAGATGCGGTAACGGAGCAGCGCTAGGCCAAGGCTGTCTGAATGCATCCTAATCAGCGAGCCCACTTACTCTTCAGTTCCGGCTACAGATTTCTTGACCTTGAGATCAATATGAGAGCATTGGATGATTAAGAGCGAGAGAAAAGCTGATTGGCACGGCGCGAGCGGACCAGACCGGTCTAGTAAGCATCAACTGCGTAAGGCGTCTCGTAGCTGGTCTCTTCCAGATTGACGCCAGGCCCGTCTCGGTCGACGACCAGGAAATCAGAGATTTGGCCGAGCGCGATCAGGGGATGGTGCCAGACGTTTGGCGCGTAGCACACCCCTTGGTCGCTGTTTGCGCGAAAGACAAGCGGCGCGCCTGGCTGCCCACCCTTATCCGGGGCAACTGCGACCAACCAATCTCCGCCCGAAAGTGGCCAAAATGCCTGGCTCCCCAACGGATGCCGCTCCATCATCGACAAGACGAGAGGCAGCTCTGTGGGCTCAGCCCGAAAGAGGCTCACGATTGCCCGCGCATCCGCTCCCCGGGTTACGATGGTGGCGAGTGCGTGGAAGCGCGTGCAGGATCCCGAATTGATGAGTCGCGTCTCAGCACCAGTCGTTTCGAGAACCTCGCCAAAAGGCGCGAAGTTCTCCTTGGTCAACGGCTGGACAGCAATTTTAATGGTCATGTTCCGTCATCCTGGGTAGCAGCCGGCAAATCCCTGTTCAGGGGCGAAGCTTCGCGTGTCGGTTCACGTCCTTGTAGAGGAGATAGCGGAATGGGCCGGGCCCGCCCGCGTAGCAGGCCTGTGGGCAGAATGCCCGGAGCCACATATAGTCGCCCGCTTCGACCTCCACCCAATCCTGGTTCAGACGGTAGACGGCCTTGCCTTCCAGCACGTAAAGACCGTGCTCCATGACATGTGTCTCAGCAAAGGGAATGACGGCGCCCGGTTCGAAGGTAACGATGGTCACGTGCATGTCGTGACGCAGGTCCGCTGGATCGACGAAGCGGGTGGTTGCCCATTTGCCATCGGTGCCCGGCATCGGTGAAGGTGTGATGTCGCTCTCATTGAGAACAAGGGCATCAGGAACACTGAGGCCCTCGACACGCTCGTAAGCCTTGCGGATCCAGTGGAAGCGGACCGGTTCGCTACGGTGGTTCCGAACTGACCAGTTGCTCGCCGGCGGGATGTAGGCATATCCGCCCGGCACCATGCTGTAAGTTTGGCCAGCAAGAACGAGAGTCAGTTCGCCTTCCACCACGAACAACACGCCCTCAGCGTTTGCGTCCTGCTCCGGTTTGTCGCTGCCGCCCCCCGGCGCAACCTCCATGATGTATTGCGAGAACGTTTCGGCGAATCCTGATAATGGGCGAGATAGCACCCAGAGGCGCGTATCCTCCCAAAATGGAAGGAAGCTCGTCACGATGTCGCGCATCGTTCCTTTGGGGATAATGGCATAGGCATCCGTGAACACCGCGCGATCGGTGAGGAGATCCGTCTGCGGTGGGTGTCCTCCAGATGGTGCATAGTAGGAGCGGGCCTGAACCGGCGGTCTCATCGTTGGCTTCGTCATGAAGGTTCCTCAGATTGCGTATTATCAAGACACAGCCAGCGGGCAGGCTTTTATGCTTCCCACGCTCGCCCATCGGCAGGTCGCCGGCGCATTAGCTCAAGTTCGAGAACACATCCGCCAGGGAGGGCATACGTTCCTTAAGGCGCAGAAGTGCGATGAGTTCGATCTGGACGATGGCGGTCTCGAACTCCTGCTCCGGATCGTGCTCCAGCCGCTCGGCGAAGGCCGCCAGGATCTCCGCCTTCGTGCGGCCTTTCACCGCCAGGATGAAGGGAAAGCCGAATTTCTGCTTGTAGGCGTCGTTCAAGGCGATGAAGCGGTCGCGCTCCTCCTCGGTGAGGCTGTCGAGCCCGGCCGAGGATTGCTCGTGACGTGAATCGGCCGTCAGCTCGGCGAGCTTCAGACGCCCGGCCAGATCGGGATGGGCCCGGATGAGAGCGAGCTTCGGCTCGCGGCCTGCCTGCGACAGCGCATGCACCAGGGTGGCGTGCAGGCCCTCCGCCGTATCCTGAGCCGCCGTGAAGCCGGAATCATAAGCACGTTCCGCAACCCACGGCGAATGCTCGAACACGTCGCCGAACAGCTCGACGAATACGGCCTTGCTCATCGTGCTCGGCCTCAGAGCGGCCGGTCGGTGATAGCGGACCCACAGCCGCGCGATGTCGATGCGCCGGGCAATCCACACATCCTCGTGCGAGGCCACGTAATCGAGAAAGCGTGCGAGCGCCGCAGCGCGTCCAGGCCGGCCTGCGAGACGGCAATGCAGGCCCACCGACAGCATCTTCGGCGCGCTCTCGCCCTCCGCATAGAGCGTGTCGAACGAATCCTTCAGATAGGTGAAGAACTGATCGCCCGTGTTGAATCCCTGCGGCGTTGCAAAGCGCATGTCGTTGGCGTCGAGCGTATAGGGCACGATGAGTTGCAGGCGGTCGCCGTGCGGCTCCCAGTACGGCAGCTCGTCGGCATAGGAATCGGCGCTGTAGAGGAACCCACCCTCCTCCGCGACGAGGCGGTTGGTGTGCTCCGAGGTGCGTCCCGTGTACCAGCCGCGCGGGCGCTCGCCCGTCACGTCTGTGTGGATACGGATCGCCTCCTTCAAATGTGCCCGCTCCTCTTCTTCCGAGAAGTCGCGGTAGTCGATCCATTTCAGGCCATGGCTGGCGATTTCCCAATCCGCTTCCTTCATGGCTGCGACCGCGTCGCGATTGCGCATGAGGGCGGTGGCGACGCCATAGACGGTGACGGGCATCTTGCGTTCGGTGAACATCCGCCACAGGCGCCAGAAGCCGGCGCGGGAGCCGTATTCATAGATCGACTCCATGCTCATGTGGCGCTGGCCCGGCCAGGGCTGCGCCCCCACGATCTCGGACAGGAAGGCCTCCGAAGCGCGATCACCATGCAGGATGTTGTTCTCGCCGCCCTCTTCGTAATTGATCACGAATTGCACGCAGATGCGCGCATTGTCCGGCCAGCGCGGATGAGGCGCGTTGCGTCCGTAACCGACGAGGTCGCGGGGATAGGAGGTCTCGGGCATGGTCTTTCAGCTTCCGCGATAGGTGGAATAGCTCCAGGGGGTGACGAGGAGCGGCACGTGGTAATGGCCATCGGGGTCCGCGATGGTGAAGCGGATGGGAACAATGTCCAGGAACGGCGGATCGGCGGTCGGTGTCCCAAGCGCCTTGAAATAGGCGCCGACCTCGAAGACGAGTTCGTAAGTCCCGGCCCGAAACGCCTCGCCGGTCATGAGGGGGGCAGCGGTGCGTCCATCGGCATTTGTGACGGTGCGCAGGACGGAACGGCGGCGGTCGCCCTCAAGGGCGAAAAGCTCGATGGCGACGCCCCTGGCAGGCTTGCCGGCGACGTTATCCAGAACATGCGTGGACAGGCGGCCCATGAACCCCTCGATCCTGTAGAGAAGATAGTTCCTTATTCAGGCACTCACGCAACCATAAATTCCGCCAGCCAAGCAATAGCTGAACGCCTGCAGATTACTCGAATAATTTTGAAACTGATATAAAAGTGACAGATAGAAATTGAGGATAAAGCTCGATAACGTCAAGTGGGGTGCAAGGCCCGTTTAGAAGGCCGCGAACATCACGACCCTCAGAGGAAACGCTATGCCGAACGCCACGCAAACTGTCGAAGGCGTCGTCCTCCCACCCACCTCTCCGGTGGACGGGGAAGGAGCCGTCGCGCCAACCGCCGTTGATCAAGTTCTTCCTGTTCCCAGACTGGCTGCACTCGGTCTACAGCATGTCCTTGTCATGTATGCGGGGGCGGTCGCTGTCCCGCTGATCATCGGCCGGGCGCTGGAGCTTCCAGCCGAACAAATCGCTTTCCTGATCAATGCAGACCTCTTCGTCTGCGGCCTTGCCACGCTTGTGCAATCCTTTGGTTTCCGATCAATCGGCATACGTCTTCCAGTGATGATGGGCGTCACATTCGCGTCCGTCGCCCCCATGCTCGCGATGATTGCAGCCGGTAAAGCCGCAGGAGCCTCAAAAGAGGCCACACTGAACGTCATCTATGGCGCGGTGATCGCGGCAGGCATTGTCGGCTTCCTGATCTCCCCGGTCATGAGCCGGCTGCTCAGGCTTTTCCCGCCGGTCGTGACAGGCACGATCATTCTCGTGATCGGCATTTCCCTGATGAAGATCGGGATCAACTGGGCTGCGGGCGGCTTGCCATCATCGCCTAATTTCGGGAATCCCTTCTACCTCGGGATTGCTCTGCTCGTTCTGATCGTAATCCTAGGCGTCTCGAAATATGCGCGCGGATTTGCTGCCAATATCTCGGTTCTGATCGGGATCGTTGCAGGGTCCATTGTGGCCACCGTGGCGGGATACATGAGCTTCGAGAAAGTGTCGACCGCCGCATGGTTCGATGTGATCCTGCCGTTCCATTTCGGGATGCCGATTTTTGATCCGATTGCCATCGCGACGATGTGCTTGGTCATGATCGTCGTCATGATCGAGTCGACGGGCATGTTCCTTGCCCTTGGGGAGATGACCGGGCGCACGGTCACGAAGGATGATCTTACCCGCGGGCTGCGGGCTGACGGCGTTGGGACAATTCTCGGGGGCGTTTTCAATACGTTCCCTTATACTTCGTTCTCGCAGAACGTGGGCCTTGTCGGAGTGACAGGCGTGCGCTCGCGCTACGTCTGTGTCGTGGGCGGCGCTATCCTCATAGTCCTTGGCTTGATCCCCAAGATGGCGGCAGTGGTCGAGGCGGTGCCGGCCTTCGTTCTCGGCGGGGCAGGGGTCGTGATGTTCGGGATGGTTGCCGCAACCGGGGTCAGGATTCTGTCAAAGGTAGATTTCGCATCGAGCCGCCACAACCTCCTCATCGTGGCGATCTCGACCGGCTTTGGCATGATCCCGCTCGTGGCCGAGAAGTTCTTCCAGTACATGCCGAGCGCATTGGCTCCGCTGCTGCATTCCGGCATTCTCCTCACTTCAGTTGTCGCGGTCATCCTTAATCTGTACTTCAATGGCCTGGGATCTCAGAAGGATGCGGAGGCAAGTGCAGCGACCTGTGCGCACGGTTCCGACCACTAACCTGTCATTGATCCTCCAGCGAATCCATCCGGATGGAGGATCGCTCCATCGACATGCGCGAGCGCGTCAGCAACATGCTGGCGCGCTTGTTCCACGATAATATCGACGAAGTTCCTCACACGCGGCGTCATCATTCGACGGCTGGGAAAGAGGACGCCCAGCGTCACAGATTGCGGCGGATACTCCGGCAGCACCTGGATCAGGCGGCCAGACGCGACGTGCTCGGCAACCTCGAACAGCGGCTTCAGGACGATGCCCTGGCCTGCCAGCGCCCAATCCGTGAGCACATCGCCATCATCGGCATCGATCGGACCCGAGACAGGAAAGGTCGTGGGTTGGCCGTCTACGATCAGCGTCCATCGGAACTGCTGGGATCCTGGAAACCGCAGCAGCAGGCAACGATGGCCAAAGAGATCATCCGGCTGCGATGGAATGCCTTGTGCGGCCAGATACTCCGGTGATGCAAACAGCATTCGCTGGACCTCGGCGATCTTCCGCAAGGTGAACGTCGAGTCCTGGAACTGCGCCATTCGAACCGCAACATCGACCGATTCCTGCACAAGATCGAGCAAGTGGTCCGACAGGCGGAGCCGGACCTCCGTCTCGGGATGATCTCGGCGATAATCCGTGATGGCCGGGGCAATGACCCGCCGTCCAAGCCCCAATGGAGCCGTGACCTTGAGGGTTCCACGAGGGGTCGCACCCGTCTCGGCGACGCTGGCCTCGGTGCGTTCGACCGTTTCCCAAAGATCCAGGCAGCGCTCGTAAAAGATCCTTCCCGATTCGGTGAGGCTCATGCGGCGGGTCGTGCGGGTGAACAGCCTGCACCCCAGGCCCTGCTCAAGGACCCCGATTCTGTAGCTGACAACCGCCGCGGATAACCGCAAGGCGCGGCCAGCTGCCGAGAAGCTGCCGAGTTCCACCGTGCGCATGAAGATCTGGATATTCTCGAGTGAGAGCATGTTCCGGATTTCTCAATTCATTTTGAAAGTAATCCAAAAAACGCCAACAAGGCAAAGTCCCAGCCGCTGATAAACTGGCCCTTTGAGAAGAAGCCCGGGAGGAACGTCGGTGGACGCCTATATCTTGGAATGGGGCAGCCTGTTGCTGCGCTGGCTGCACATCGTTACCGCCATCGCCTGGATCGGCTCGTCGTTCTTTTTCATGCACCTCGATGCCAGTCTGCGGACTACCAATGGAATCCCAGTGGGCCAAGGCGGAGCGGCTTGGCAGGTGCACGGCGGCGGTTTTTACGAGATGCGCAAACATCTCGTCGCTCCCCAGCAAATGCCGGAGGAACTCACCTGGCATAAATGGCAATCGTACTGGACCTGGATCTCAGGCTTCTTCCTCTTGTGTTGGATCTATTACGGCCAGTCGCAACTGTATCTGATTAATCCGAGCATCATGCAGCTGACGCCGTTTGCCGCCAGCGCAATCGGCTTGGGCGGTCTGGCAGGGGGATGGCTGTTTTACGACACCCTGTGTAAATCGAAGTTCGGGCGCAATGACGTCCTGCTTGCCGGCGTCGGTTTCTTGTTCATCGTTGCGGCCAGCTACGGCTTTTCCTCCGTCTTCTCCGGGCGCGGCGCGTTGATCCATACGGGCGCCTTGATGGCCACGATCATGTCGGCCAATGTGTTTCTGATCATCATTCCCAACCAGAAGAAGGTTGTTGCGGCCCTGATCGAGGGGCGTACGCCGGATCCGCGCCTTGGAAAGCAAGCCAAGCAGCGCAGCGTTCACAATAATTATCTGACGCTGCCCGTCATATTCTTTATGATCTCCAATCACTACCCGGTGACCTATGCCAACTCGGCGACGATCCCGCTGATTGTCGCTCTTGTGGTCTTTACGGGCGCAGTCGTGCGGCATTTCTTCAACGTCTATCACACCGGCCACCGAAAGGCTCCTTGGTGGGCATGGTTTGCCGCTACATGTGCGATGTGGACCATCTTCTGGGTTGCAATGGCATCATCCCCGGACGGGCGGGAGCGTCTGGGGCTCACTCAGCTTGAAGCACCTGCGGTGCAGATCGTCGCGGCAGCGCCGCCTGCTCATGTCACTGATATCATCGTGACCCGCTGCTCCATGTGCCACACGGCGCAGCCAGTTTGGCCAGGGATCCAGATCGCACCCAAGAATGTCGTCCTCGACAGCCCGGAGTCCATCGCACGTCAGAAGCATGCCATCGGAGTACAGGCTGTCATGTCCCATGCGATGCCGCCCAACAATGTCACTGAGATGACCGCCGGCGAGCGGAGCCAGCTCAAGGTATGGTTCGAAAGCGCGACTATCAATCCCGGCGCAATGTCTTCCGCCAGCCTGATCAAGTGATGCCATGGCGCTCGCTGCCGGTGGCGAAGACGATCTTCAGCTCCCATCGCCCCCGCACCCACATTGTGGCAGGACTGCACGATCAGGATCGCATGGGGCAGGGGGCTTCTCTTGGCCGCGCCGGACGTCAGCTATGAAATTTCGTGAACAGCCTGCATTTGAGCAAGCCTGCTCCTGGATGAACGAATTTCGGATTTCTGTGGTCGTCGAGATCATTCTTAAGCGGGTCACGAATATCTTCGGGCGATGCCCTACTTTTCGCGGCCAAAGCGGGTGCAGACCTGGCCAAGGTTCGTCAGGCCCTCGTGGGGTATTTGCTTCCTCAAGGGTCCTTGAGGTCCAAGGTGAATGGATGATCCATCGGAATTTCGAGCCGGGCTTTCGCGTCGAACTCTATCAGAAGGGTCTGAACTTGGCTCTCCAGAGCGCGAAGGCTCTGAGGATCAACCTTCCGAACACCGCAACGATACAGGAACTATTCAACGCATGCGTAGCCCATGGTGGAGCGGCCTGGGATCATCCGGGGATGATCCGTGCACTTGAGATGCTGGCCAATCACGAAATCGCGATGCCGGACGTCAGCAAGAAAGCTGCCTGAGTTGCCTTTTCAGGGCTCTTGCGAGCCGGGTCCTGCTTGGCTGCCCGTGTTCTACGGGCAGCCTGCGACGGCCACCACCTGTGCGCCGAGCTGCTTGGTGGGAAAGAACAGGCATGGGGCGAATTGTTCTGTTTCGGCAAAAGTCTTGGGCCATTCCGTCACTTATCGTTGAGAGTGCGCCTTGTTATGACAGGAGCCAGCACCCAGTCGCATGTCCATGAATGGGCTGCCGCTCCAGGGAACGATCACCCAGTACTCAAAGAGAACATCGATGACGCGCGTTGAGACGAACGGCCTCCAGGTTGCACCGGTTCTTCATGATTTCATCGAGCGGGAGGCGCTGGCCGGCACCGGCGTATCGGCCGCAGCCTTCTGGACGGGACTGGCGGGCCTGGTCGAGAATTTCGCGCCGCGCGACCGGGAGCTCCTGGCCATCCGCGATAAGCTCCAGGCCCAGATCGACGATTATCACCGCGCCCGCTCCGGCCA
>NZ_JBVVAJ010000039.1:0-43941 GCF_055792805.1 Microvirga sp. HS2 | reverse complement strand
GCCGCCTGGGAAGCCGAGCGCAATCGCAACAGAGCCAAGGCGCATTGGCATTTCACCACCACGCAGGCTCGCTCCAAACTACGGCGGCTCTATCCTGCATGATCCCTGTGGCAAAGGACTAGGATTTTGCTAGGAACGCATTCTGGTCGACAACTCAGACTATTATCGATAAGCCGTTTACTTATCAGCCCAAGTGTTAAGGTACATCAAAGGGACCTTTAATTACGGCAGAGGGCGGGCTTAGACACACGACAGCCAAGCTCCCCTTTTGAATGATGGAACCTGGGGTTGGCCAGCTCGGAGCCTCCCTACAAACTACTTTGGCCTCTTCATAGGTCTCTTTGGAGCGCGGACGCAGACCGTACCCGGTCGTCTCCAATAGCATCAGCGAGGAGTAAACAGTCTCACCAAAAAAAGTTGCAGACGGCGATAATGTTGATCCATAGGCGCCCCACCCATGGGAAACGTCCGCTGCTGTAGTTAGTCCCTGCAGCGAGCTGCGGTTCGTCCCGACAATTTCCACGATCTTTATATTTCGGAAATCCGGTAATCTCTCTAGACCAGCCGCTATCCGCGTCATCATGGATCTGTCACGGGCGCTTTGGCGTGCTTGGTCCATGAGCATTTCATTGCTACGCCCGATAAAACCGAACAATACGAATCCCGCGAGAACTGCAGTTGCGAGCCGCGCGCGCGGCCCTGCCCCTATCGCAGCTAGGGCAGCAATTGCAGCCCAGATCACGGCGATCGCGCACAAGTTACGGTATGAAGGCATCCATGAATACGGGACCACAGTCAGCACTATGGCACATGATGCCGCTAAAGCGACTATCACTGGAATAAGAAGTCCTTTTACAGAGCATCTGATAACCGCCAGAACAAGCATCAATCCCGCTAACCAACGAGTAGCAGGTGCAATCAGTACGTCGCCGAACAGCATCATCTGAAACAGTTCTTTGGCCCGGACGAAGATCAAATCTGGGTGCGAGAAGATGATCAGCACATCACGGCCAAGGACTGTCGGCTCGGCTCTATACAAAATCACCGCCTTAG
Organism: Microvirga sp. HS2; assembly: GCF_055792805.1. Classification (NCBI taxonomy): domain Bacteria; kingdom Pseudomonadati; phylum Pseudomonadota; class Alphaproteobacteria; order Hyphomicrobiales; family Methylobacteriaceae; genus Microvirga; species Microvirga sp. HS2. Next base: position 42,888 of record NZ_JBVVAJ010000039.1, on the reverse strand, counting down.
CGATGATTACATAAATAACCGTGGCCGATATGACGGCCGTAAAAACGCGAAGATCATCTTTGATCTCTGAAGCATCACCGTCATATCGCATAATGTCGAAGAGAACGGTGAAAAGCAGAACTGCACCTAATACACTCAAGGGAAGCTGATGCACCCCAAGAGCCAGGACAATCAGCGCCCCTCCCAAGAGGCTGGCAAGCCAGGAAATGCGCGCAATCAACATACCGAGGAGGGCGATTGCGAACGGCAGCCCTCCTGTGAACATCGCCATTTTCCAGACGAAAATATCTGTGAAGTAGGGATGCCCGACGAAAAGCCCGACAACCAAAGCGCTGACCAGACGATCCTGATTGATTCGCCACAAATGGCAGATCAAAATCCCAGAACCCGCCAGTGCCCCACTTAATATAAGGCCGGACAACGTCGGCGCACGAGGAACAACAACGCCAAGAAAGTCAGCCAACTGAGCCAGCAAAGGATAGGAGAACCGCCCCTCCGCCAATGCATGACGGTATACCGTATAAAAATTGAAGTGCGGCTGTCTCCAATAGATCAGATCATCTAGGCTATGCCCAATAGAGACGAGTGCAATGGCTCGTCCCGCCAAGGACACAGCGACACCGAAAGCAAGAAGCTGGAATTCAATGCGGTATTTATGTACGAAGCTCATAAACGCCGGGTAGCCGTTATTCTGTCTTGGTTCAAGATTGGGCATAGTCTCACCCCGGCGACCCGTCTGTTTTCATCTCTGTTTGGGCTGCCCAATGAAGCGTTGCTTGAAGTGCTCCAGTGTCTTTGATGGTCCGGGATGGAGCTGCCCTAGCTGCGGGTTCGAGCCGCCATTGATAGACGGTTTCCGAGCCTTCGCTCCAGAGCTCGCTCAGGAAAACGATGGAATGGATCCTGGTTCCCATGCCCTTTTGAACGAGCTTCAGGGGAGCAACTTCTGGTTCAGAGCGCGGAACAAACTGATCACTGACCTCCTCAAGTATCACTTTCCTAGAGCTAGCCAGATCCTTGAAGTCGGCTGTGGAACCGGCTTTGTCTTGGGCGCGCTCAGGGCAGCTTCACCAGACGCTGACATCACGGGCAGCGAGATCTACGCTAACGGTTTGGAGCATGCCGCCAAGCGTCTCTACGGGAAGGGCGAAGTCTTTCAGATGGATGCACGTCATATCCCATATGTAGATGAATTCGATGTCGTCTGTGCATTTGACGTCCTGGAGCATATTGACGACGACGAAGCCGCTCTCGATCAGATCGTCCAAGCCGTTAAGCCGGGCGGAGGCGTGATCCTATCAGTCCCACAGCACCCGGCTTTGTGGAGCGCTGTCGATGAATACTCTCACCACAAGCGCCGCTATCGTGTGGGCGAACTACGCAATAAATGTCTCAAAGCCGGTCTGAGAGTCGAACGAAGCACATCATTCGTTACAAGCCTGTTGCCATTGATGGCCCTGGCGCGAATGCGCAAACGCAGGCGCACTGATTTCGACCCTCAGGAGGAACTTCGAGTATCGGGCTTCTTAAACAAAGCCCTTGAAACAGCCTTGGACCTCGAGCGGACCTTAATTAGAGCGGGCGCTGCTTTACCTGCTGGGGGGAGCCGCTTCGTAGTCGGGAGGAAGCTCTGATCTGCGCTGGCATAGCACCACCCCTGAGGCCATTTCTATCCCATCAACACCAATTCTGGCCAATTGCGAATCGGGATTGAAGCCTAGCCCTTAAACGCACAGAGAAGCCCCGTCAGTGCAAGGGCGAGCGGGGCGTGTTGTCCGGTGAGCTGCCGCATTTCGTAGGTAGAGACGACAAAGCCGAGCAACTTGGCAGCGAGGTACCGGGGCACCGCTCTTTCAATTTGGCTCAGAGCGTCAGCTCGGACTGGAACGGCTGCCAGACCGCGCCGGGTCTAGGATCCGCCCCGCGGTCGTACAAACCTGCGAGATATCGGCCCATGCTAGGCTCAAACCATGAGGGGCAGCGCCCACGGCGCTCGCATTCGTAATCGTCTCGTTGATCATAGATACCCCACAAGCCGGAGGTGCGCCGCCTCTATTGGGAGGCTCCGCTCGTAGGTGAAGTGGCTCCTTTGCAGGAAGCGACATGCCCAGCCGTGGGCGGCCTTCAGTCACCCCCGGCGGGTCAATCCCGTGATGCCTCCTAATGAGTCGAGAAGCGGCCGTTCTCGTCGTAGGTGTCGTAATGAAGGGTCTGAGCCGGCACGGCCTCCAGCGGACGCGGGGCTTTCGGCCAATCCTCGGTGGTCTCGTGCGCCTGTGGCATGTAGCGGGGGCGGAAGCGCAGATCGACGAGCGATCGCAGCTCGGGAGCAGCCAGGTCGAGCACGCTGGCGTCGCGCCAGCGGCGGTGCAGTTTCGGGCGGCCCATCATACGGCCCCAGAAGCCCTGCACCTCCTCTTCGACCTGCAGGATGATGCGGCCCGTGAAGGTCTTACGGAGATTAAAGCGTCCTGTCAGAGCCATTCAACTCTCCCAACGTGATGGTGTTCTGCAACGATTGCGCCTCAAAGCCCAGGTTGCCGGAACAGGGCCAAAAAGCTGGCGCCTGCTTCGCCGGACCTCGCCGCCACAGGCCAATGCGAGCGTAGGCTTTCAGGTTCCGATGCCTCGCCGGAACCAATGGTCGCAATGTTGGAGGACGATATTCCGCACCATTTCAGTTGAGACTTTCCGCCCTGGTGGTGAGCGGCCCGGCGACCGGTGCGGGAGATGGATGATCGCCGGGTCAAGGGAACGCAGGGTACTGGGAGGACCATGAATTCCTTCTTCAGCGGCGCGGACGCGGCGTGAGATCGATCGTGACGAGCTGACCGGTTCGAGGATCGAGGATGGTCATGGGAGCCTCCTGTGCTGTTGGCAGAAGGGAAACGCCCCATGCGGGGGAACGATCAAAGTCATCTGCGCGCATGGTAAGCAATTCGTTACTGGAGCGTGCGCTTTGGCACCTGGAAAGGACGAGGCCCGACCTTTAACCGGTTCATCACAAACGGCACGAAGCCATCAGTGCCGTCGTGACACCGACCGGAGACCCATCTAATGCATGCAACCTCGCTCGAATCCGTGTGGACGCCGCGCCTTCTCAGCATTCTGCGCATCGTCGCGGCGCTGATCTTCATGGCGCACGGCACTCAGAAGATCCTCGGCTTCCCGACGGGCGCCTCCCCGGCCATGTTCAGCCTTCCCTGGATCGCGGGCGTGCTAGAGCTCATCGGCGGAGCCCTTCTCGTCCTCGGCCTTTTCGTGCGCCCCGTGGCGTTCGTTCTCTCGGGTCTGATGGCCTGCGCCTATTGGATCGCCCACGCGCCGAAGAGCTTCTTCCCCACGGTGAACGGCGGAGACGCGGCGATCCTCTACTGCTTCGTGTTTCTCTACCTCGTGGCGGCCGGCGGCGGCGTCTGGAGCCTGGACAATCTCCTTCGCAAGAGCCGCTGAGCAGACATCGCCCTGGTGACGAAGGCAGGAGGCCCGCTCGGCATCCTGCCTTTTTTCATGTCCGCTCGCCCCCCGAGCCCCTCATGCGGCGAAGACGCTCGTCCTCGATCTCCACATGCAAGGTGTGGTCGTCCTCCTCGTCGAGGGGATTGGGCATGAGATCCGTCGTCAGGCCCGTCGTGGTCGAGGCCGCCGCCCCGATCGGGGGAGCGGCCCCCTCGGAGCGCCAATCCGACTCCTGTTCACCGGGCTCGATGCGCCCCTCGTCGTCCAGGATCTTCACGACGCGCTCGATCTCGGCCTCGTCCACGCCGACCGTCACGAGGGTCCCCCCCTGACGGACGCCGTCCACATAGGCCTTGGCCTGATCCTCGCTCAGGCCCGAATCGGCCAGGGCTCCCATGAGGCCGCCGACCGCGGCCCCCGCCCCGGCCCCGACGAGCGTCGAGACCAGCCATCCGGCTGCGATCACCGGGCCGAGCCCTGGGACCGCCACCGTGCCAAGCCCCGCGAGAAGGCCTGCGCCACCACCGGCGATCGTGCCTGCAGCCGCCCCGGCGCCGATGAATTCGTGAGACGAATCCGCATCCTCCAGGGAACGTACCGCGTGATGCGAGGAAATGTTGTCGGCGTTGTTCGAGATCAGGCTGATCTCAAAATTCGGAATATGAGCCGCCTCCAGCCGCTGCACGGCCTTGGCTGCCTCGTCATAGGTGTTGAAGAAGGCAGTGATTCTGCGCTCGGCCATGGGTCGCCTCCCGGATTCTTGGCTGTCTCGATAGCTAATGAACGCTCAATGGGACGGTTCCGGCCGTTCTTGCGCGATCGCCATGTTCTGTTGCAACGGTGCGCCACCATGACACCTTTCTGTCTCCGACGAATGTTGTTAGAGTTCGACAAAACATAATCGCACACGGTAACTTGGGGGCTCCCACCATGCGACATATCCATCTCGACGAGGGTTTGCGTTTGCGTTTTCCCGGCCGCAGCGAAGATTTCGACCAAGGCGTCGAGATCGGCATGATCGCCGTTCTCATGGATCAGGAAACGCCTGAGTTCTCACGCTGGATTTCCCGGTCCAATCTCGGGCAGGTAGAAGCGATCGCCCGGCAAATGGGCTACCGCGTCGTCGAAGAAGGCGGCGACGAGGAATGGGTCGATCTCACCTTCCGTCACAGCAGCGTCAAGGCGCGGCCCAATCTTCGGCTCGTGCATTCGGCAGGCTAGAACAGTCGGATCCGCTTTTCGCACGATGCGTTAAGCCCAGGATCCGGGATCACCTTGCAAGGAGCCGCCCGAAGCGGCTTCCCAGTCATGCTGTCGAGGCCTCTTACCGACGGGCTGTCGCCGCGGCGCGGGACGGCCAGATCAGACCGAGGGGGGGCGCCGGATCGGATGGCGTGGTGGCGTCAGTCGCCCTGAAACCTATCTCCCCTCAATCCGCAATTCGCAGGCGGCCTGCGAAGCCTTATAGGAAGGGGTAGGCCCACCTCCAACAGGGGCGCGGACAGGCTGTTCAACTGTCGCGTTTCCCAGGATCCTCCATGGCAGACGACCTCACCTTCGATGTCCGATCTCCGGCCCGTTCCGGCGAAGCGATGCCGGTGAGCCCACTGGTCCGCCGAATCGTCGCCGACAATCCGGGGCCGATCACCTTTACCGGGACCTGCAGCTACATTGTCGGCTCGGGCCAGGTGGCGATCATCGATCCCGGCCCCGACAGTCCCGGACATATCGAGGCCCTGCTCGGCGCCGTGCGCGGCGAGACCGTGACCCATATTCTCATCACTCACACCCACCGGGATCACTCCCCCGCCGCCCGCGCCGTCCAGGCCGCGACGGGCGCGCTGGTCGTCGGCTGCAGCCCGCACCGGAGCGCCCGGCCCCTGTTCAGCGGAGAGGTGAACTCTCTGGAGGCGAGTTCCGACAAGGACTACGCCCCCGACCGGGAGCTTGTCGAAGGCGACGTGGTGCAGGGTCCCGGCTGGACCCTGGAAGCCGTGGCCACGCCCGGCCACATGGCCAATCACCTCGCCTTCGCCCTGCCCGAGGAGAAGGCGCTCTTCTCGGGCGATCACGTCATGGCCTGGTCCACCACGGTCGTCGCGCCGCCGGACGGCTCCATGAGTGCGTTCATGACCTCCCTCGACAAGCTCAAGGGCCGGGAGGAGACGGTCTATTGGCCGGGGCATGGCGGCCCGGTCCAGGATCCACAGCGCTTCGTACGCGCGCTCATTCATCACCGGCGGCTGCGGGAAACGTCGATTCTCAACAGGCTGAGAGCCGGCGACCGGACGGTTCCCGACATCGTGGCGGCGATCTATCAGGGCCTCAATCCGGCCCTCGTGAACGCCGCCGGCCTGTCGGTCTTTGCGCATCTGGAAGACCTGGTCGCCCGGGAGCTTGCGGCGACGGACGGAGCTCCGAGCCTTGTCGGGGAATACCGCCCGGCCTGAGGCGGCTTACTTCACCGCGAGAGCGAGGTTCGATGCCTCTTCGAGGAAGGCGCGGATGCGCTTCGCGTTCGTGCCGAGATCGTGGTGGCCGACGCGGGAGGCGGAACGGATATCGATGCGCGTGCCGTCGACCCGGGGCCGGACGCGCACGGTGATGTCCTCGGGAAGCTTCAGGATCCGGGAGCGGTCGATCGCCTCCAGGCGGCCAGCGCCGGTCCGGCCGCCGGGCGGCACCGCCTCGATGATCTGCCATCCCAGATTCTCAGCCGCCTTGCGAACCAGGGGAAAGGCATCCTCGGGCGGGATATCGAGCGAGAGCGGCGCGATCTGCACATAGGCCTCGCGCTGCAATTCACGCTCCTCCGGGGAAACGTCCGGCGGCACGCGGCCGTCTCGGGCCGTCAGGGCCGCATGGGAGCGCGAGAAGGCAGGCGGATCGTCCGTGTCGGTGCTGATGTCGTTGATCGCCGGCAGCGTCACGGCCTTGAGGCCCATATAGGCCGGATAGCCGAGAACGAGGGCTGCCAGGAAAAGCCCCTTGATGGCGCTGCCGAGGCCCCGGCGCCCTTCCTGCCAGATGCGCACGAAGGCGACGAGCGAGAGCCCCGCCGCGACGAGCGCGATGGCGATCCCAAGACCCAGAGCGATGAAACCGGATTGATAATCGATGCGGCCGAAGCGGATCAGCAGAGCGGAGAGAACCGTCACGACGAGCGCGAACCAGGCCACCATGGGCGACCATCGGGCCGGCCGGGAATAGGGTTCTTCGATAATGAGACGGCGCATCAAGGGGTCTTACAAATCTCTTTGAGCGCGCGCCACTCCTGTTGCGTCAGAAGGGGCTCGCCGGGCTGGGAGGGCACCTGTTTTTCCAAAGCTTTCAAGCGCTGGCCGGTGACGGGGTGGGTCAACAGAAAAGCGGGAATGCGCCTTTCGTTCCCGTCCCCCTCCTCCTCGTCCCCATCTTCACCCGCTTCGATGCGTTTGAGCAACAGCGCCATGGGATGAGCGGGCCGGCCCAGCGACACCATGGTTCTCCCGGCAAAGTCGTCCGCCGCGGCTTCCGCCTCGCGGGAATAGGCGCTGTCGATCAGGTAGCGGCTCGCGAAGACGATGGCGCCGCCGCCCGTGATGTCGCCGAACAGAAGGCCGAACAGGTAGGAGGTTCCGCCCGACTGGATCAACTTGCGCAGGCCGTCCCGGCTGGAGACATGTCCAATCTCGTGAGCCAGCACGCCGGCGATCTCGTCCGTGGATTCCGCCTTGTCGAGGAGCGCCCGGAAAATGTAGATCCGCCCGCCCGGCAGCGCGATGGCATTGGGGATCTTGGAATCGAGCACCGCGACATCGAGAGCCGTCTCGAGCCCCCGTGCCTTGCTCAGGCGATCCGTGAGCTTGCGCAGAGCCTGGGAGCCCCCGGGCGCCTCGCAGACCTTGTCGCCGAGCAAGGCGCGCAACTGGTTGTCGACGGCCTTGCCGATGCGCTGCTCGTAAGCGACGGGAATGAGCGGCGTGAGCTTTTCCGCCAGGAGCGGCATCAGAAACACCACGCACAGAATGATCGAGACCGCCGTTGCGGCGGACCAGAAGACGATCCGTCCCGTGCGCTCCCGCTCCTGACTGTTCTCGAGCCGAAGGCAATGTTGCCGGATGAGAGCCTGAACGGCGGGATCCGTGACGTCGAGGCGGGTCAGATCCGGGCCGCCTTCTCGCGTCAGGCGCAGGATGCCGTCGGGCGCGTCCTTCCGCCGGATTTCGCCGACGGGCCAGGAGGCGATCCACTCGCCTCCTTCGTCGATGTCGAGGCTGGATGCGGTGACCCTGAGAGCGACCACCCTGCGCCGGGCGCTCACTCCGTCGTAGAACACCGCATCCATCATGGCTTCCTCAAATGCCGACGTTGAAGTCGAGCGCGTCCGCGAGGCCCTCGCCCATGCCGCCCGCAGGCTGCCCGGCCGCGACGGCGCTGTCCAGCGAACACAGGTTCGAAACCGACGTCGTATTGATGATCGCCGCCCACAGGCCGCGGCCGAAGAAATAGCGCTGAATGACGCCGAAGCCGAGAAGGAGGGCGAGATAGGCCACCGCAAAGAGGATGCCGACGACGATCGCGCCGCTCGTCCATTCGCCGGCTTGCATGTCGGCCACGGTTTCCTGGAAGAATACGCCGACGATGGCGGCTCCGACCGCGATGACGATGCCGAACACGAGCGCATAGCCGAGGGACGAGAAAAGCACCTTGAAGAACAGGCCGTAGAACGTGCCCGTCCGCAGCTTGCTCGTCACCACCGCATCGCCGATGCGCAGGCCGTCGATGTGCCAGCGGGTGAAGATGGCCATCATGATGGGCCAGAGCAGCGCGAGGAGAGCAAACGCGATGAACGGACCGATTCCGGCATAGGTCTCCTTCTGCTCGGGATAGGTGTCGGCCAGATGAAAGCTGAGGGCCATCCCACCACCGAGCGCGATCCAGCAGAGGGCCCAGAGCCACCAGCCGCGCTTGAACAGCGTCCAGCCCGTTCCGGAGAAGTCGCCCTGGACGGTGCCGAAATAGGTGTGGCGCATGCGATAGCGCTCGAGGGAGGCCGCCGCCCATGGCAGCGCGAGGCCGAGCGTGACCAGATTGGCGATGTCCCACAGGATGGCCCTGAAGGCATAGGCCCAGCCCGATCCCTTCATCCAGAAACGGACGCCGCGGAAGACGGTTCGCGTCGCGCGGTAACGGCGGGCGCGATAGCTGCCGAAATGGGCCAGCACGTACATGATGAGGAAGAGAGGAACGCTGGCGAACGCCGCCTTCTCCTCGAGCACGAAGGAGAGCACGAAGATCGCGATGTAGAGCGGGGCCAGAATGGCGAGGGCGATCAGGAAGCCGATCAGCAGCTCGTTCCCGGTGCCGGTATATTCGAAGGATTCGCCGTCGACCTGGGTGTTGGCCCACAGATGGCGGCGCAGCTTCGTTGTCAGCCAGAACCGATAGAAGCCGAAGGTGGGGATCTGAAACAGGCTTCCCGTCACCAGCATCTTCAGGAACTCCCCCCTGCGTCCCGAGAAGGACATGGAAGAAGCCTGCGGCGGAGTGAGCGGAACCTGGGAGGAGAGCGAGGCGGTCATGATGGTATCTCGGAAGGACTGGACAAGGTTCAGCACATTAATGAGATTTTATAACGTTTTTCAATCGGCCGCGCTGTTTTATTCACGGATATTCCAACCATCCGCCGATCCATGCTTCCCCGGAAGTCTCCCAGCGGGGTGGCGGCCTGAATCGTTTCTCTATAAACTATCTCGTCCCATCAGGAGCGTTTGTCCGTGACGTCCCCCTCCCCCGTTCCCGTGGATCTTGGAGCCGATCCGCTTCGTATCTGGTTTCGCGTCATTCGCCTGCATCGCCGTGCGCTCAATACGGTCGCCAGCGAGCTGAAGGCGCTCGGCCTGTCGATTCCGCAATTCGACCTGCTCTCCACGCTGACGGAGCGGGAGGGATTGAGCCAGCAGGAGCTGGCCGAACGGCTTTATGTGACGAAGGGGAATGTCTCCGGCCTTCTCGACCGGATGGTGGAGGCCGACCTCGTCGAGCGCCGCTCCATCCCTGGCGACCGGCGCTCGAATGCGCTGCATCTGACGAAAAAGGGGCGCGATCTGGCCGAAAAGGGCATCGCCATGCAGCGCGCCTATGTGCAGCGCACCCTCGGTTCCCTTCCCGAGCAGGATCTCGTCGATCTCGAGCGCATCGTGCTCGCCTGGCGCGAGCGCGCCCGGGCCGAGGAGGACGCAACGCTCGGGAGATTGCAGCGTTAGAGCCTCGGACCCAAAAGTGGATCTGCACTTTTGGGATTGATCCGATGCTCTCCCTTGAAGAGCCCATCGTTCAAGCGGACCCGCAGGGCCGCGTTAGCGAAAACCGAGTCCACTTTTTCGCACGATGCGCGAGGAGCCCATGTTCGACGCGGTGGCATTCGCAGGCGGGGGCAACCGCTGTTACTGGCAGGGAGGGTTCTGGGAAGCGGCCGCCCCTCTCCTGGGCCTCGATCCATCCCTGATCGCGGGCGTCAGCGCGGGCGCCTGGTCCGCCTGCTACAGCCTCCTGGGCATGGGCCGGACGGTCAACGCGATGGTCGCCGAGGGCTGCAGCCAGGGCCGACGCAATTTCGAATGGCGCGCCTGGCGCAGCGAGGGCTCGCCCTGGCCGGTCTCCCTCATGTATCGCAGCCTCATCGAGGCGATCATCGACGAGTCTGCCCTCGCCCGCCTGAAGAATGGCCCCGAGATCCTGATCGGCCTCGCACGCAAGCCCCGCCGCCTGCCGCTATCCCTCGCCGTCCCGCTCGGGATCGCGACCTACCAGATCGAGAAGAAGTGGCGCTCCCCCGTCCATCCGCGCGGCGGACGGGCGCTGGGCTTCGTGCCCGAATTCGTGCGGGTGCGGGATCTCGCCACGCCCGCCGACCTTTCGGCGGCGTTGATGGCGAGCGCCAGCGTGCCGCCCTTCATGCCGGTGGGGCGCATCGGCGGCATGGCGGCTCTCGACGGCGGCCTCGTGGACAACGTGCCGGCGGAGCCTCTGCGTCCCATCGAGGAGCGGGGCGGCAGGACGCTCGTCATCCTGTCCCGCCTCTACCGCGCCTTTCCGCAGGTGAAGGGGCGGCTTTACGTGCAGCCCTCGGAGCCGGTCCCGATCGGGCAATTCGACATCACCAATCCCGACGGCATCCGCAAAGCCTATGAGGTGGGCCTGAGGGATGGCGAGGGTTTCGCGCGCCGCCTCCGCCCGAAGCACCCGTGACGGCGGCAAAGCTAGAGTATTACGCCGTTCATCGAGGATTAAGCCTGTTGGAACTAACCCTGGGATAACCAACATATGATCGAGGGCCCGCCCCAATGAGGACGCGTCTGCCCCGTTCATGACGGCAAGCGTGAATGCCCGCTTTGCCCAGGAGGAAATCCATGACCGCGCAAGCCTCGAACCGAGATCGACAAACGAATCCCCAAGCTCCGGCTCAGGTCATTCCGGCCTTCAAGCCCGTCGCCCTTCCCGCCCTTGCCGCGGCCATGCGCTCGGCGAAGCGTCAGCCGGCCAAGGCCAAGACGGTCGAACTTCCGGCGATCCTCCGCAAGGAAGCGATGCTGGACCGCTGAAGTCTCCGCATTCCTGCAACGAAAAAAGCGCCCCAAAAGGGCGCTTTTTTATGAGGCCAAGGTCCGAATCCTACCGGACGATGACCTTCGTGTTCATCGCCACGCGGTTGTAGAGATCGATCACGTCGATGTTGCGCATCCGGATGCAGCCGGAGGAAACGGCGAGCCCGATCTTCTCCGGTTCGTTGGTGCCGTGAATGCGGTAGAGCGTGTCCTTGTTGCCTTCGAAGAGGTAGAGGGCGCGGGCGCCGAGCGGGTTGGCGGGGCCGCCCTCCATCGCGCGGACATGCGGCCAGCGCGCCTTCATCTCGGCGGGCGGATTCCAGTTCGGCCACTCCGCCTTGCGCGCGATCCGCGATGTGCCGGTCCAGCCATAGGCCTCGTCGCCGACGGCGACGCCGTAGCGGATGGCCTTCCTGCCGTCCTGCACGAGGTAGAGCAAGCGCTCCTTCGTGTCGACGACGATGGTGCCGGGCGCCTCGCCGGTTGGATCGTCAACGACGTAGCGGGCATTGCGCGGCTCTTCCTGGGCCGGAGGAATCTGCGCCATCCACTCCGCATCGCGCGCGGAGACCTGGGGATCGGGGACGCCCTTGTAAGTGCAGCCCGCCAGGGCGGCGGCCATGGTTGCCACAAGGAAGACGAGGCTCGAGAGGCGCATCGGAGGAAAGCTCTGCTTGGCCGTCGCGAAGACGACATGGGTTGACGTAACGCTTACGCTTGGATCGGCAGATCCGGGGTCGAAGCGAATCATCGCCACAATGCCACGGTTGGCGCAGGAGAGGTGTTGCATCGCAACAACATGGACAATCGGTTGCGCGGCTGCGACACTGTTTTTCCACCCTTAATCAAGTGCTTGCATGTCAACGCTCTACATCAGCCATCCATCCAGCCTTGACCATCAGACACCTCTTGGTCACCCCGAGAGGCCGGACCGCATCCGGGCCATCGAGCGCGCCCTGGAAAAGGAGCGCTTCACCTCGCTGATCCGCGATCAGGCCCCCATGGCTGAGATGGAAAGCCTCACCCTTGCTCACCCCGAAGACTATGTCGTGCGGCTGCGGGACATCAGCCCCCGGGAAGGGCTAGTCCGAATTGATGAGGACACGGTGATGTCGCCCGGCACCTACGAGGCCGCCTTGCGCGCCGCCGGGGGCGCGGTGCGGGCCGTGGACGAGGTCATGTCCGGCCGGGCCACGAACGCCTTCGTCGCCATGCGTCCGCCCGGGCACCATGCCGAACGGGTCAAGGCCATGGGTTTCTGCTTCTTCAACAATGCCGCGATCGCCGCGCGCCACGCCCAGACGAAGCACGGAGCCGAACGGGTCGCGATCTTCGACTGGGACGTCCATCACGGCAACGGCACGCAGGACATCTTCTGGAGCGACGCCAGCGTGCTCTACTGCTCGACCCACGAGGCGCCGCTTTATCCCGGGACGGGAGCCGCTTCGGAAACCGGCGTGCACGGCACCATCGTCAACGCGCCGCTCAACGCAGGCGACGGCACGGAAGCGTTCCGCGAAGCCGTCGAGACCGCCATTCTTCCGCGCATCGACGCCTTCGCGCCGGATCTCATCGTCATTTCCGCGGGCTTCGACGCCCATTGGCGCGATCCGCTGGCCAGCCTCAATCTCACCGAAACGGATTTCGCCTGGGCCACGCAGAAGCTGATGGATCTCGCCGGCCGGCGCTGCGGGCAGCGGATCGTCTCGGTCCTCGAAGGCGGCTACGACCTCGAGGGCCTCGCCAAATCGACCGCATTCCACCTCGACGCCCTCATGGGGCGCGAGATGCACACCTGAGTTCAGTCGGCGTCGTCATGGCCGGGCCTGACCCGGCCATCCACGTCTTGCTTCGCAGCATCACCTAAGGCGTGGATCCCCGGGACAAGCCCGGGGATGACGTAAGAGGTGTCAGCACTCGATCGGCTCCTGGCCCAGAAGCTCGATGCCGAAGCCGGAGAGGCCCACATAGGAGCGGCTGGACGTAGCGAGGTTGCGGATCGACGTGACGCCGAGATCCTTCAGGATCTGCGCGCCGAGCCCGATCTCGCGCCATTGGCTGGAGCGCGCGGCTTCCGATGCGGTCTCCTCGCTCTCGGAGAAATGGGTCGCCGGCACGCCCGCCGTGCCATCGCGCAGATAGACGAGGACGCCCCTGCCCTCCTTCACGAAGCGCTGGAGGGAGGCCGCCACGGTCTTGCCGCCCTCGAACACGTCGGTCAGCGCATTGGCGCGGTGCAGGCGCACGGGAACATTGGCGCCGTCGCCGATGCGGCCATGGACGACGGCCATGTGCTGCACGCTGTCGAACGGCGTCGAATAGGCGTAGCCCGTGAACGAGCCCCAGGGCGTCTCCACGGGGAAGGTGGCGATGCGTTCGACGAGCTTCTCGCGCGACTGGCGGTAGGCGATCAGATCGGCGACCGAGAGGCGCTTGAGGCCGTGCTTCTCGGCGAAGGCGTCGATCTGCGCGCCCTTCATCACCGTGCCGTCGTCGTTGGCGAGCTCGCAGATCACGCCCACCGGAGGCAGGTTGGCGAGCTTGCAGAGGTCGACGGCGGCCTCCGTATGGCCCGAACGCATGAGCACGCCGCCGTCCTTGGCGATCAGCGGGAACACGTGGCCGGGACGCACGAAATCGGCCGCACCCATGTTGTTGTTGGCGAGCGCGCGCACGGTGTTGGAGCGCTGCTCGGCGGAGATTCCGGTGGTGAGCCCATGCTTCACGTCGACCGTTACGGTGAAGGCTGTGCCGAGCGGCGCATCGTTGGAAGCCACCATCGGGTCGAGCCGCAGGCGGCGCGCCTCCGAGGCCGTGAGCGGCGCGCAGACGATGCCGCAGGTGTTGCGGATGATGAAGGCCATCTTCTCGGGCGTGCAGAGGGAGGCCGCGACGATGAGATCGCCCTCGTTCTCGCGGTCGTCATCGTCCGTGACGATCACGATTTCGCCACGCGCGAACGCCTCGATGGCATCGGCAACGGAGTTGGACATCAGGGCCTCCTGGGCGGATAGGGGCAGAAAATCATTGGGGGTGACGGCTCCGCGGGTCTCGCGGGCGATCATTTCGGCGGTGTCCCGCGAAATCCAGGCATGGTCGGAATTGCACATCTGGGTGATGGCGCCGGGAGTGACGCCGATCCGCCGCGCGAATTCCACGCGCGACACGCCGTTGCGGGACAACCATTCAGCAAGCTTCATGGCGCTTGGATTAGCGGAAGCTGCGATTTTAGTAAAACTAAAATTTGCCGATCGGACTTTGCGCAGAAGCTCTGACCTTCTTCAGAGTTTGGCACGATGCAAGCCCTCCCCAAAGCTTCGGGCCTGCCTGGCTCATAGAGCGCTACGCAAGCTCTCCTCCCCCTTGTGGGGAGGAGTTGGAGGTGGGGGTGTGGGCGATAGCTGATGAAGGTCTGACGCCAGCACCCCCACCCTGGCCCTCCCCACAAGGGGGAGGGAAGCCCGCGCCATATTCGCGGGTGCCAGCCTCCCGGAGTGAGTCCCGCCGAGCGTTACCCCTCGAACGGCCAGCGCGGTCCCTCGCCGACCTGTCCGCGATGGCGCAGGACATGATCGGCCAGGACGCAGGCCATCATGGCCTCGCCGACCGGCACCGCGCGGATGCCCACGCAGGGATCGTGCCGCCCCTTGGTCATCACCTCGGCCTCCGCGCCGCTGCGGGTGACGCTGGAGCGCGGGGTGAGGATCGACGAGGTGGGCTTCACAGCGAACCGGCACACGACCGGCTGGCCGGTGGAGATGCCGCCGAGGACGCCGCCCGCGTGGTTCGACAGGAAGGTCGGCGCGCCCTGGTTCCCCGGGCGCATCTCGTCCGCGTTCTCCTCGCCGCGCAGGGTAGCGGCGGCGAAACCGTCGCCGATTTCTACCCCCTTCACCGCGTTGATCGACATCATCGCCGAAGCGAGATCGGAATCGAGCTTGCCGTAGATCGGCGCGCCGAGACCCGCCGGGACGCCATCGGCCACGATCTCGATCACCGCGCCGATGGACGATCCCGCCTTGCGCAGGCCGTCCAGGTACTCCGCGTAGAACTCGGCCGCCTTGGCGTCCGGGCAGAAGAAGGGATTGCGCGAGACCTCGTCCCAATCCCAGTTGCCGCGCTCGATGGCGTGAGGTCCCATCTGCACGAGCGCGCCGCGAATGGTGACGCCCGGCAGGACCTTGCGCGCCACCGCGCCCGCCGCCACGCGGGCCGCCGTCTCGCGGGCCGAGGAGCGTCCGCCGCCGCGATAGTCGCGGATGCCGTATTTCACGTCGTAGGTGAAATCCGCGTGCCCCGGGCGATAGGAATTCTTGATCTCCGAATAGTCCTTCGAGCGCTGGTCCACGTTCTCGATCATCAGGGCGATGGGGGTACCGGTGGTCACCTGGCGGCCCGTGCGCTCGTCCGTGAACACGCCGGAGAGGATCTTGACCTGGTCCGGCTCCTGGCGTTGGGTGGTGAAGCGCGATTGTCCCGGACGGCGGCGGTCCAGCTCCGCCTGGATCTCGGAGGCTTCGAGCGGGATCATCGGCGGGCAGCCGTCGATGACGCAGCCGAGGGCCGGGCCATGGCTCTCGCCGAAGGTGGTGACGCGGAAAAGGTGACCGAACGTGTTGTAGGACATGGCGCTTCTTCGAAGGTTCAAGGCGTCTTAGAACCAAAGCGGGCGGGTGTCACGCCTCAGCCGCACTGGACTGCGCAAGGAGAACCTCGGCGAAGCATTGGATGGCGGGGCGCTGCACGTTATTGCGCCAGACGAGAAGCGTCCTGGCTGTCTTGAATTCAGGATCCGAAATGGGATGGATACTGAGGCGCGCTCGCTCGGAATAGGTCCTGAGGACGCTCAAGGGCATCATCGCAACCCCCATGCCGGCAGCTGCGCAGCCTAACATGGCGTGATACGACGTGAGTTCGACGACCCGCTCGATGGGCGCTCCAGCACGGGCAAACCAGCTTTCCAGACGTGCGCGATACGGGCAGCCCGGGTGGAAAACCAAGGCGGTCCGGGGACAGACATCCTGCGGACTGGCAATCGGCCGGTGCCCCATGCCGCCGACGATCACCAACTCCTCCTCGTAGATGGCCAGAGTGTTCAAGCGGGCGTCATTGACAGGCTCCGCGACAAGGGCAGCATCCAGTTCACCCGAAAGAACGAGCGTAAGCTGCTCCCTCGGCGAACCCGTCCGAAGCTCAATCGACACATCAGGATAGCGCTGATGATAGTCGCACAAAGGCTGGGGAAGACGCGCCGCAGCCGTGCTTTCCATGGTTCCGAGCCGGAAAACGCCGAAGGGCTCGGCTTCGTGAACGGCGGATCGCGCCTGCTCCGCGAGAGCAAGGATCTGCTCCGAATAACCCAGCAAAATCCTGCCCGCCGACGTCAGCCGGAGTCTTTTCCCCTCGCGCAGGAAGAGCAGAACGCCGAGCCTGTCCTCCAGCTTCCGGATCCGCACCGTGATATTGGACTGAACACGGTTCAGTTGCTTGGCCGCACTCGTGATGCCTCCGTGCCGGACAACGGCCTGAAAGATATGCAGGTCGGAAATTTCCATATCTCTCCACCGGAACGATATAATCTATATTATTCATTTTACGAGATTGGTGATCTGAGGCAACTCTATGGCCTGAGGCTCAGAGCAGGGCAGGCACGATGATCGTTGTCGTATTTCGAAACCGTCGCAAAGATGGCATAGATGAAGCTTACAGGGACGAAGCGAATGCTGTCGCCGCGATGGCAAGGGAAGTCCCCGGCTATATCTCCCATAAGTCCTTCGTGGCCGACGACGGCGAGTACGTCACGATAGCCGAATTCGAGTCGGAGGAGGCCGTCGGCGCTTGGGCCCGCAACCCGCGCCATGTGGCGGCTAAAAGGCTCGGGCGAAAAGAATTTTACACCGAGTACAAAGTCCAGATATGCACGCTGACGCGCGAAAGCCGGTTTGCGCGCGAGTAAGAGCGCCAACCCGCCGTCACTCCTCCGTCCTCCTGGACAAGCTCGGCTCGCGTCCGATGAGTTCGGGCAGGTAGGCCCGGTCGATCTCCTGCGGCTGGCGATTGTGCCGATAGACCATCCAGCAGCCTTGCGCGTCCTGGGAGACGCCATCGATCAAGAAGTCTCTATCGCGGCGGGCAGCGTGGAGAATGTCACGGATGCCGCGCAGTACGAGCCATGTCATCCCGAGCAGGGTCAGCGGACCCATGACGAGCCACAGGCCCTGGATGAGTTCGGACGAGGTGTGAAACTTGTTGAGCAGGTCTGCCCAAAATGAATAGGGCTGGTCCATTGCGGCAACTCCCTTCGGGTGAAGCGACCACCAGGAGCCCTGGTGGTCGGGGAGCTAGAAAGCCGCCTGAGACGGCTGCATTGGCCTTTAGGCTTTTGGCCCTGGACATGCGCCAACGCCTCCCCGGCCATAGGGCTGGGAAGGCATCGTTACGGTCGATGCCGACCGCTCAGGAGGGGCTTCTAGACCCCGGAGCCGATGCGTCCGGCTCCGGTGACGAGGTAACACGCAACAGGGGTGAGGGGTCAATGGGCGAGAGGCGGTTGGCGTCATTCCCCTCCACCGACGTAGCCTTCGATGGCTCTCCTCTCGTCATGGCCGGGCTTGACCCGGCCATCCACGTCTTGAGAAACGCCGGGCCTCGAAGACGTGGATCCCCGGCCCAAGGCCGGGGATGACGGGAGGCGATAACAAGGGCTTCATTCGTCAGGATGTCGATGCGGCGAAGGTAGAGGAGAAGGCCGCTACACCCACCGGTGATCGCGGCCCTCGAACACGAGCACCCGGCCCTGCCAGATGTCCATGCTCGCCGCCTGGCGCGAGGAGATTCCGCAGCAGATCGACAGGAAGGCACGGGCCACGCCGCCATGGGCGACGATGACGGTATCGCGGGTCAGATCGTCCAGGACGGGGCGGATCCGGTCGACAAGCATGGCGTAGCTCTCGCCTCCGCCCGGCGGAGCATAGTTCCACTTGTCCTGCTCACGCAGGGCCGCGAGTTGCGGCTCCGCCCGGCGGACCTCCTTCCAGGTCATGCCTTCCCACGCGCCGAAGGTGATCTCCACGAGGCGCTCCTCCAGGCGGTAGCCCTGGGGCTGGAGGCCGATGGCTCCCCGCAGGAGCTCCATGGTCTCGCGGGTGCGCAGCATGGGGCTCGCGAGATAGGCGAGGTCTTCGTAATGCGGACGGATCGACTGGAGGCGGCGGCCCGCCTCTTCGGCCTGAACGCGGCCCAGGTCGTTGAGGGGAATGTCCTTCTGACCCTGGAGACGGCCTTCGAGATTCCAATCCGTCTCGCCGTGGCGAATGAAGTAGATCGTCGGGCGAGGCGAATTCATGTCGGCCAGATTATTCCTTGTCGAGGGAGAGGTCGGGGGCTTCCGGATTCTTCATGCCGACGACGTGGTACCCGGCATCCACGTGCATGATCTCGCCCGTCATGCCGCGCGCCATGTCGGAGACGAGGTAGGCGGCCGTCTCGCCGACCTCCTCGATGGTGACCGTGCGGCGCAGGGGCGAGTTGTACTCGTTCCACTTGAGAATGTAGCGGAAGTCGCCGATGCCCGAGGCGGCGAGCGTCTTGATCGGGCCCGCCGAGATGGCGTTGACGCGGATGTTCTTCGGGCCGAGATCGGCCGCGAGGTAGCGCACGGAGGCTTCGAGAGCCGCCTTCGCCACGCCCATGACGTTGTAGTGGGGCATCCACTTCTCGGCGCCGTAATAGGTGAGCGTCACGAGAGAGCCGCCGTTGGTCATCAGCTTCTCGGCCCGCTGGGCGATGGCCGTGAACGAATAGCAGGAGATGAGGAGCGACTTGGAGAAGTTGCCCTCGCTGGTGTCCACGTAGCGGCCGGTGAGCTCGTCCTTGTCGGAGAAGGCGATGCAGTGGATAACGAAGTCGATGGAGCCCCAGAGGCGCTTCACTTCCTCGAACACGGCGTCGATGGTGGCGCCGTCCGTCACGTCGCAATGGCCGACCACGTGGGCGTCGAGTTCCTTGGCCAGGGGCTCCACGCGCTTCTTCAGGGCATCGCCCTGATAGGTGAAGGCGAGCTCTGCGCCCTGCTGGCGGGCAGCCTGCGCAATGCCCCAGGCGATCGAACGGTTGTTCGCCACGCCCATCACCAAGCCGCGCTTGCCGGCCAGAATGCCGGTGGCCTTTGTCTCCGCCATGAGATTCACCTAGATCGTCGCTGGAACACGTGAAAGAGCGGCTTCTTTAGCCGACCCTGCAGGACTGGGGAAGCCCTCTTGGCCGATAGGAAGCGAATCCAGGCGTCCGACGGTGAACTTTCTCTATTCCGCCTTCGCCGAACGCCGTTTGCGGGCGTAATCCATCAGCTCCTCGGACACGACCTGAGGAAGCTTGATCTCCACGGTGACGAGAAGATCGCCATGCCCGCCGCCCTTCATGGGCAGCCCCTTGCCGCGCAGCCGGAAGGTGCGGCCGGAATCGGTCATGGGCGGGATGTTCATGCTCACCGCGCCGGTCAGGGTCGGGATCCGCACGGAGCCGCCGAGGATGGCCTCCTCGATCTGGATCGGCAGGCGCTGGCGAAGGTTCGCGCCCTCCATGGTGAAGCGATCATGCGGCGCGATCTGGATGGTGAGCAGCGCATCGCCGGGGTTCGCGCCCGGAGCCCCCTGCCCCAGGCCGCGCAGGCGGATCACCTGCCCGTCGCTCACGCCTTTGGGAATGACCACGTCCACGTCGCGGCCAGTGGGAAGCCGGATGCGCTTCTTGGCCTCCGCCCCGACCTCCTCCAGGGTCACGGTGAGCGTGGCGGACACGTCCTCGCCCTTCTGGGCGCGGGCGCGGCCCTGCTGCCGCATGTTCTCGGCCCCGGCCGAGCGGAACGCCTCGCCGAAAAGCTGGGAAAAGATGTCTTCGCCCGCATCGGCCCCCGAGAACCCGCGCGAGCTGCGCCGGCCGCCGAAGGGGCCCCCGCCGCCTCCGAAGCCGAAGCCCTCGAAGCCCTGCCCGCCTGCGCTCCGTCCGCCGCCGAAGCCTTCGAAGCCCTGGAAGCGCGGCTTGCCTTCCGCATCGATCTCGCCCCGGTCGAACTGTCCGCGCTTGTCCGCGTCGCCCAGGATCTCGTAGGCGGAATTGACCTCGGCGAACTTGTCCTTGGCCTTGGGGTCGTTCTTGTTGCTGTCCGGGTGATAGGTCTTGGCAAGCTTGCGGAACGCCTTCTTGATCTCCGCTTCGCTCGCGGAGCGGGACACGCCTAGAACGTCGTAAGGGTTTCGCATCGTGGACAATCCATGAACCGTCTGATTGGGGCAGAACCGCCCCACGGAACTCAAGGTTCATATGGGAAAAGTGTTGCGGCTTCGCAACGAGCAGTTCGGCGGAGCTTGGGCTTTTCGGCGGAGCTCAGGCTTTGGCGAGCTTTTTTTCAGGCTTGGCCGGGCCGTTTCCCGGCTTCGTCTCGGCAGCGCTGGGTCTGACCTCCTTGATCACCCAATCCGCGCCCGAGAGGCGGCAGGCGGTGCCGTGCAGGGAGGCGTTGGCCGGGCCGCTGAGGTGCGCGTCGAAGGCGCGGCAGATCTCGTCGTTCTTCACGTAGGGCGCGCCCGCGGGCGTGAAGCTCCCCTTCATCGACGTGTCCGGGTTGTCCCAGGAGACCTGAGTGCCCGGCCCCTGAGGATCGAGGGCGACGCCCAGAGCCGCCTTGGCCCGGCGCCAGTCCTCATCGTTCAGATCCGGCGAGAGCGGGGATGGGGCGGACTGAGACTGGATCGAACCGATGGAGCCCGTGGCCTTGGGTTCGTCGACGTCCAGTCCCGCCCTGCCGAGGGAGAAGCTGCACGCCGACGTCGACAGGGCAACAAGGCCCGCCGCCAGGATTTTCCCGGCTTCGCGCAGGATCTCATCTGATCTATAACGGCGCGTATTGGTCCACGGCACGCGTCGGGTCCCCGTATCGAAAAGTCACACACCGAGATAAACCATTGAACCAGTTAATAACCGGTGACTTCACCGAATCCGAAGAGCCCTTCACCCTGTTCCAGTCCTGGCTGAGCGAGGCGGAAGCCGCCGAGCCGAACGACCCCAACGCCATGGCGCTCGCCACCGTCGACGAGACGGGGCTGCCCAATGTCCGCATGGTGCTGCTCAAGGGTTTCGACGAGAACGGCTTCGTGTTCTACACCAACACGGAATCCAACAAGGGCCGCGAGCTGCTGGGACAGAAGAAGGCCGCCCTCGTGCTGCATTGGAAGACCCTGCGCCGCCAGGTCCGCGCGCGCGGACCGGTGAGCGTGGTGAGCGATGCGGAAGCCGACGCCTATTTCCAGAGCCGCCCCCGCGACAGCCGCATCGGCGCCTGGGCGAGCCAGCAATCCCGTCCGCTGGAGAGCCGCTTCGCGCTCGAGAAGGCGGTGGCGGTCAACGCTGCGAAATACGCCATCGGCGAGGTGCCGCGCCCGCCCTACTGGACCGGTTTCCGCATCGCGCCCGTCTCCATCGAGTTCTGGCAGGACAAGCCCTTCCGCCTCCACGACCGGGTGGTCTTCACCCGCGAGGGTGACGGATGGCGAAAAGTCCGGCTTTATCCGTGAGACTTGCGCCCGCGGATCGGATAAGGATGCGCCCCCGACCATAGAGATGTTGCCATGTCCTCTTCGTCCAATACCTCCCGCCGCATCATGCTGCTCACCGGCGCCAGCCGCGGGATCGGGCATGCCACGGTCAAGCGGTTCTCCGCCGCCGGCTGGCGGGTGATCACCTGCTCGCGCCACGGCTTTCCGGAAAACTGCCCGTGGGAAATGGGGCCGGAGGATCATCTCCAGGTCGACCTCGCGAATGCGCAGGACACCCTGCGCGCCATCGCCGAGGTGAAGGAACGCCTCGCGACCGAGGGCGGCTGCCTCCACGCGCTCGTCAACAATGCGGGCATCTCGCCCAAGGGCCCCGGCGGTTCGCGGCTGAACGCGATCAATACGGCCTATGAGGATTGGCTGCGGGTCTTCCAGGTGAACTTCTTCGCCTCGATCATGCTCGCCCGCGGCCTGCAGGACGAGCTGACCCGCGCCAAGGGATCCGTGGTGAACGTCACCTCCATCGCGGGCTCGCGCGTCCACCCCTTCGCGGGGGCGGCTTACTCCACCTCAAAGGCGGCACTCGCCGCGCTCACCCGCGAGATGGCCGCCGATTTCGGCCCCCTGGGCGTTCGCGTGAACGCCATCTCCCCTGGCGAGATCGACACCTCGATCCTGTCGCCGGGCACGGAAAAGATCGTCGAGCAGATCCCCATGCGCCGCCTCGGCACCCCGGACGAGGTGGCGAAAGCCATCTACTTCCTCTGCACGGAAGCGAGCTCCTACGTGAACGGCGCGGAGCTGCACATCAACGGCGGTCAGCACGTCTGAGCCGCGTCACGGGTCAGGTCCGATGCGCACAACCCTCGCCACGCTCGTCATGGTCATGTGCGCCGGATCGCTGCCCGCCGCATTCGCGCAGGAACAGGCCGAGCCGAGCCCCTTCGCCGATGCGGACATGCCTCCGGCCATCCGTGCCCGCTGCGACGAAGTTCGCCGCCTGACCGAGGGGCGCGAGACGGGCGGCCAGCGCGTGGATTTCAGCGTGACGGGGCCGCTCGCTCTCGTGCATATCGACAAGGCGCTGACCTATCTCGGCCTGTGCGGCACGCCACCGGAGCCGAAGGTGCTCTGCATCACCTACCAAGCCAACGGCATGAAGGCCGGCGACGTGGTGACGGTGACCGGGGACTACAACAGGCCGGACGACGACCACGTGGTCCTGGATCCGTGCCTCGCCTTCCCGGCCGACCAGCCCGCGCAATAGGCGGGCCGGTCTCTTCTCGCAAAGCCGTACGGATCGGCCTCAAGCGGCCTCTGCCGGCCGCGGCCCCACATAGCGTGACAGGGGGCGGATGATGCGGCCCGCGTTCTCCTGCTCGAAGGCGTGAGCCACCCAGCCCGCCGTGCGCCCGGCGGCGAAGAGCGGCGTGAAGCCCTCGCGCGGGACGCCGAGCGAATCCAGAAGGATCGCCGTGTAGAACTCCACGTTTGTGTCGAGCCGGCGGCCGGGCTTGCGGCGCTGGAGCACGCCGAGCGCCGTCCGTTCCACCGCTTCCGCGAAGGCGATGCGATTGCCGTCCTCCCGCAGCCGCGCGGCGGCGGCTTTCAGCACGTCGGCACGAGGATCGCGCACGCGGTAGATGCGATGACCGAAGCCCATGAGGCGCTCGCCGCGCGCCATGGCGGCGTCGAGCCAGGAATCGGCCTTCTCGACCGTGCCGATCGCGTCGAGCATGTCGAGCACCGGGCCGGGAGCGCCGCCATGGAGCGGTCCCTTGAGAGCGCACAGCCCCGCGACGACGGCGGAGAGCAGACCGGCATCCGTGGACGCCACCACCCGGGCCGCGAAGGTCGATGCGTTGAGGCCGTGGTCGATCACCGTCACGAGATAGGTGTCGAGCCCCTTCGCCCTCTCCTCGTCGACCGGCGCTCCGATGATCATGCGGAGCAGATCCGCCGCATGACCGACCGAACCGTCGGGAGCGACGGGCGCAAGCCCCTTCGCGCCCCGGATCGCCATGGCGGCGGCAACCGCCGACCCGCCAACTGCGAGCAGGGCAGGCTCCTCGTCCGCGTCCGGCAGGGCCGCCAGCAGAAGACGCATCCCTTCGACCGGCGTGAGGCCGGACAGGTTCCCGGCCAAGGGCAAGAGATAGCGGAAGGCCCTCTCCCGCGCCTTGCCGAACCCGGCGCGCAGATCGGCCGGTGTTCCGGGCACCAGGCCCTCCCACAACATCCCGGCAACGTCCTCGAAGGATACGCGGCCGGCCAGTTCCTCCAGGTCGTGCCCACGGATGATCAGGCGGCCCGCCTCGCCGTCCACGTCGCTCAGTACGGTCTCCGCGGCAACGACGCCGTCTAGTCCGATGCTCATGAGATTTCTCCTTGTTCGCAAGGACCATCGCGCCGGGCTTGCGGAACCGTCAATCTTGAATCAACATGTCAACATATGAGCCTGGAACTGACCTCCGCCGAAGCAGCCTCCGCCCGTCTCGGCATCAGCCGAGCGAGCCTCTATGCCTATGTGAGCCGGGGCCTGATCAGGTCCTTCTCCTCGCCCCACGATCCCCGTCAGCGGCTCTATGCCCTGGACGACGTCGAAGCCCTCGTCGCCCGCAAGACCCGGTTTCGCCGACCGACGGCGGCAGCGGCGACAGCCCTCGATTGGGGGCTTCCGGTGTTGGAGACCAGCATCACCCAGATCAAGGACGGGCGGCTGTTCTATCGCGGGCACGACGCGCTGAGCTGGGCGCAGGACGCGACCCTGGAAGACACGGCGCTCCTGCTGATCGGCGGTCTCGACGACGAAGCCTTCCGCCTGCCCTCCCGATTGCCTCACGGCCTCCCCGCTCCCGCGGACGGTCTGCATGCCTTCGTGTCGAACGCCATGCGCCTCCTCTCCGAGCCTGTCCCCAAGGAGATGCGGGCCACGGAAGTGGCCACGATCCTGCGCCTGATGGCTGCCGCGGCCAGCGGAGCGGACCCGGGATCGGAACCCCTGCATCTGCATCTGGCCCGGACCTGGAGGGTGCCTCAGGCATCGGAAGCGATCCGCCGGGCCCTCGTCCTCTGCGCTGATCACGAACTCAGCTCCTCCGCCTTTGCGGTGCGGGTCACAGCCTCCACCGGCGCGTCGCTGCGCAATGCCGTCATCGCCGGGCTCGCGGCCCTGAGCGGGCCCTATCACGGCGGCATGACCGAGCGGGTGCGGGCCTTCCTGGAGGCACCCGACAAAGCTCCCGCTCCGAACTTTCGGCACAGGCTCTATCCCGAGGGGGATCCCCGGACATCGGCGATTCTCGAGAATGTGCCGCTGCTCGCCGCCGATGGAACGATCCTTCAGGTGATCGCAGAAGCCACGGGCGGAAAGCCCAGCGTCGACGCCGCCCTGGTCATGCTGGAGCGCGCCTATGGACTCCCGCGCGGAGCAGCCTTTACGCTTTTCGCGGTCGGGAGGAGCGCCGGCTGGCTGGCCCATGCCATCGAGCAGCGCAGCCAGGCCCGGCTGATCCGTCCCCGCGCCCGATACAGCGTGGGCGAGGAGCCGCGACCGTCATGACCAGCGACCGCTTCTATCCCTCCCGCCCCATCCTCGCCGCCTCGGTGGCGGTGATCCGGGACGGCCGCATTCTGCTCGCGGCGCGCGGGAAGCCGCCGAGCGAGGGGCTGTATTCCCTGCCGGGCGGCATGGTGGAAACGGGAGAGACGCTCGCCGAGGCGGCCCGCCGGGAGTTGCGCGAGGAGGTCGGCGTCGAAGCGGAGATCCTGGGCCTCATCGCGCCCGTAGAATTCATTGAAAGGGACGGGCGCGGCCATATAAAGCATCATGTCGTCATCGCCGCCCATGCCGCGCGCTGGGTCTCCGGCGAACCCCAGACAGGACCGGAAGCAAAGGACATCCGTTGGGTTACGGAACGGGATATTGCGAATCTGCCCATGACAGCGGGACTCGGCGGAATTCTGGAGCGGGCTTTCAGGATCGCCCGCGAGGACGCGCGCCCATGAGGCGCATCCTCGTCCTGCTCACCGCCCTCGCGATGCTTCCGGCCTCCGTCCAGCCGGGAGCGGCGCAGGGCTTTTTCGAGCGCCTGTTCGGCCCCCCACGGGACCCGAACGTTCCGCGGCAGGGATACCAGCCGCCACCGCAGCAATATCGCCCGCGTCCGCAGCCCCAGCAGCAGCAGCGGCGGCCGCAGCAGGCGGCGCCCCAGCCTCAGCCCAATCAGCAGCAGGCCGATCCCGCTCCTGCGGCCGAACCGCCGCCCGCCCCCTACGAGAAGGAGCTTCTGCGGCTCGCCGAGATCATGGGAGCGCTCGCGATGCTGCGCCCCCTCTGCACCGCGCCCGATGCCGGTGAATGGAGCCGGCGCATGCAGTTCCTGATCGACACGGAGGGCACCACTCCGGGCCGCCGCGAGCGCCTGGCCGGAGCCTACAACAAGGGCTATCAGGCCTATGCCCTCACCTATCGGGTCTGCACCCCGTCGGCCCAGGAGGCCTCGACCCGATTCATCCGGGAAGGCGAGCAGCTCGCCCGCAACATCACCGGACGTTACGGCGGCTGACGGCCGTCGTGCCTGGGAGCCCTCCGCCTTCCTCTCCAATCGGAGAGTGCGGCGATAAGTCCATTATCTGCAAAGGGTTTTATCCACATTTTTCGCGTACAACCCTCTCGCGTTAACCTCTTTGCAAGGTGATGCTGGCTGCGGGACGGCGCGATGTCCTAAGGTCGATTCAACCGACCCGCGCGCCGCCCCTCAAAGGGGCATGGATTCATGAACGATAACGACGTCCCTCTCACCGAACTGCCCGAACTCAGCGCCATCAAGCAGGCTGCCCTGAGCTATGTGACCGAGGCTTTCGCCGAGGCCGAGCTCGACGGGCTCGACGCCGACTGCATGGCCCAGGCCGCGCTGTTCGCCGCCTTCAGCGAACTCGTCGCCACCTACGGCGAGGACGCCGTGGCGCAATACGCCTCGACGCTCGCGGACAAGATCCGCAGCGGCGTCTTCTCCATGGCGGGCTCGCTGAAGCATTGAGGGCACCGGACGAGCCGCGAGGAGCGCGGTTCGCGATCGAGAGCGCGCGCCATCCGTAAGGCGTCATGGCCGTGCCCGTCACGGCCATCCACGTCTTGAGAGCCGCGCCGGAACGAAGGCGTGGATCCCCGGGACAAGCCCGGGGATGACGGGGAGCGGCCTCTGCGCGCCTCATTCCCCGGCCGAGCTTCGGCGCTTCCCCGCCCCAAGCCGGGTACTCGGCACGCATCTCGAGATGCGGCTCTCGAATCGGCGTGACCACCGCCCGCGATCCGGATAGCATCGAGTGCCTTTGCAACGTCGGCCCTTGTCGAACGAGGCGTCGAGAGACCTCCCATGCCGGACCTCCCAACCTTTCTGACCTTCTACACGGCCGTGCTGGCGCTTCAGATTGCTCCCGGGCCGGACATGATGCTCCTGCTCAGCCGCGGTGTCGGCCAGGGCCGGCGCACCGCGTTCCTCACCGCCACCGGCATGACCCTGGTGGCGGGGCTCGTTCAGCTTCCGCTCCTGGCCCTGGGCGTGACCTCGCTGCTTCAAGCCTCGCCCCTCGCCTTCGATCTTCTGCGATGGTTGGGAGCCGCCTATCTCGTCTGGCTCGGAGCCAAGCTCGTCATCGGGTCCTTCGGCACGCGCGGGTCCGCGCGCGCAGCGCCTCAGCCGATCTCGGCGGCCGCCGCGCTCCGCCAGGGCATGATCAACAATCTGACGAACCCGAAGGCGATGGTCTTCATGCTGGCCTTCCTTCCCCAGTTCGTCGATCCGTCGAATGGCTGGTCCGTGACGGCGCAATTGCTCTTCCTGGGCGCCGTCCAGAAGATGTCCGGCTTCGTGGTTCTCGGAACGGTCGCCCTCGGAACGGGGACCATCGGCAACTGGATCTCGCGGCGGCCGGCTCTCGTCGCGTGGCAGGAGAGAGGCGCCGGAATCATCATGGTCGCCCTCGGGCTGCGCCTTGCCCTGACGGGCGAAGCGCCACCGGTCCGGCGCTGATGTGAGCAACGGGCTTGACCTGACACCGAAACTCGCCATGATGCGCGCATGACTTCGACCCGCCACATCGCTTTTTCGTATTATCCGCCGTCTTCATAGAAGCGGCACGGGTCGATTGTTTTTGTCGAAATGATGCCGCCGCGTGGCGGCGTTTTCATTTCGAGTGACGTCCTCGCGGCGGTCCCAAGCACCACCGAGGACCACAGGATGAGCCGCCCTCCTTCCTTCCCGCCCGACAGGCCTCGCCTCGCCATCATCGGCGCCGGCGCATTCGGGGAATTCTGCATTCCGCATCTGCAGCGCTTCTTCGACGTCTGCGTCGTCGATCCGAGGCATGAGCTCGAGGATATATGCGAGCGGCACGGCGTCGCCGCCGCCGATCTCGCGAGCGCCGCGCGTCAGGACATCGTGCTTCTGGCAGTTCCCTTTCGTCACCTGCGCTCCGTCGCGCGCGCCATCGCACCGCACGTGAAGCCCGGGGCCCTCGTGATCGATGTCTGCTCCGTGAAGGTGAAGCCGCTCGCGCTTCTGCGGGAGGAACTTCCGGATCACGTCGACATCGTCGGAACCCATCCGCTGTTCGGCCCGCAGAGCGGTCGCGACGGGATCGCGGGGTTGCGCATCGCGATCTGCCCCGCACGAGGCCGCAGGAGCGCGCTCGTCGCACGCTTCCTGCGATCGCGCCTACGGCTCGCAACCGCCCGCATGACGCCCGAGGAGCACGACCGGCAGATGGCCTATGTGCAGGGCCTCACGCATCTGATTTCACGGATCGTGCTCGCCATGGACGTGCCGCCCCTGGAGCACAAGACGACGACCTACACGCATCTCGAATCCATGATCGGTATGGTGCGCCACGATTCCGAGGCGCTGTTCCGGTCGATCCTCGCCGATAATCCGTTTGCAGGCGCGGTGATGCAGTCCTTCACGAAGGCGACGAAGGACGTGCTGCAACCCTTTGGCTATCCGGCCAACAGCAGCGCCCTTTAAAGCGGATGATCAGCCTATCGGGCTGCGCCCAGCGTCTCCTCGAACTGCACCGTCTCGCCCTGAGACGGCGTCTCGAGGCCGCCGTCCCACATCACCACATGCCCACGCACGATGGTGCCGATGGGCCAGCCGGTGACCCGCCTGCCGTCGTAGGGGGTCCATTGGGACTTCGAGGCGATCCAGTCGTTGGTGATGGTCTCGGTGCGCTTCAGGTCGACCACGGTGAAATCCGCGTCGTAGCCCACGGCGATGCGGCCTTTCCGGGCGATGCCGAAGAGGCGCTTGGGACCTGCGCTCGTCATGTCGACGAAGCGCTCCAGCGTGAGCCTGCTCGCGTTCACGTGGTCGAGCATGATCGGCACGAGCGTCTGCACGCCGGTCATGCCCGACGGCGTGTTCGGATAGACCTTGTCCTTCTCTTCGCGCGTATGCGGCGCGTGATCGGAGCCGAGGATATCCGCGATGCCCTCGTCGAGGCCTTGCCAGATCGCGGCGCGATGATGCTCGTCGCGCACGGGCGGGTTCATCTGGATATAGGTGCCGAGGCGCTCGTAATCCTCAGGGCCCGCCAACGTCAGATGATGCGGCGTGACCTCAACGGAGACGAGATCCTTGTAGTCCTTCAACAGCGCCATCTCCTCCGCCGTGGTGACGTGGAGCACGTGGATGCGCGCGCCCGTCTCCCGGGAGATGCGCACGAGGCGCTGCGTGCAGGCGAGCGCCACTTCCGCCGAGCGCCAGACGGGATGGGAGCGCGGATCGTTCTCGACGCGCAGGCCTTTGCGCTCACGCAGCATCGCCTCGTCTTCCGAGTGGAAGGCGGAACGGCGGCGCGTGTTGCGCAGGATGTTGGCGATGCCCTCGTCGTCCTCCACCAGCAGCGAACCGGTGGACGAGCCCATGAACACCTTGATGCCGGCGGCGCCCGGCAGGCGCTCCAGCTCCGCGACGTCCTTCGCGTTCTCGTGGGTGCCGCCGACCCAGAAGGCGAAATCGCAATGCATGCGGTGATGCCCGCGCCGCACCTTGTCGGCGAGCGTCTCCGGCGTGGTGGTCTGCGGATCGGTGTTTGGCATCTCGAAGACCGCCGTCACGCCGCCCATGACGGCGGCGCGGGAGCCCGATTCGAGATCCTCCTTGTGATCGAGCCCCGGCTCACGGAAATGCACCTGCGTGTCGATGACCCCAGGCAGGATGTGCAGGCCGCGACAGTCGATCTCCCGGCCCGCCGAGGCCTGCGAGAGATCGCCGATGGCCGCGATCATGCCGGCCCGGACGCCGACGTCGCGCTCGACGCGCCCGTCCTGATTGACGACGATGCCGCCTTTGAGGATCAGGTCGAAGGTTTGGGGCATGGCAATCTCATCCCTTGAGGCTGGAGCAAAGGGGGCATATGTCACGCCTGTCGTGAAGAGCAACTGGAGCGGGACATGCCGTCAGTCCATTTAGCCGACCGTGGCGTGGTAAGGGTTTCGGGCGAGGACGCCAAGAGTTTTCTGGACGGTCTCGTCACCTGCGACCTTGACCGGGTCTCGCCGGAGGCCCCGCGGCTCGGCGCCCTGCTTTCGCCCCAGGGCAAGATCCTGTTCGATTTCATCGTCTTCCAGGCGCCCGACGAGATCGGCGGGGGATTTTATCTCGACACCTTCAGGATTTTCGCCCCCGATCTCGCCAAGCGCCTGCGCTTCTACAAGCTCCGGGCCAAGGTCGTGATCGACGACATGTCGGAAACCATGGCCGTCGTGGCGGGCTGGGACGAGCCGCGTCCCGAGGACGAGGTCGGCCTCGTGGCGCAGGACCCTCGCCTGCCCGAGCTCGGCTGGCGCGCCATCGTCGCGGCGCAGGACGCCGGGGAATTCGAGAAGGTCCCGGCCACGGCCTATCACGCCCACCGCATCGGGCTCGGCGTGCCGGAGGGCGGGCGCGACTTCCTGTTCGGGGACGCCTTCCCCCATGAAGCGCTGATGGACCAGCTGCACGGCGTCGACTTCGACAAGGGCTGCTATGTGGGACAGGAGGTCGTCTCCCGCATGCAGCACCGGGGAACGGCGCGGACCCGCATCGTGCCCGCCGTCTACGAGGGCGGCTTCGCGGCCGAGACCGGCGTCGAGGTGACGGCCGGCGACAAGGCCCTCGGCAAGACCGGCACGGGAATCGAGGGACGAGGCCTCCTGATGATCCGCCTGGATCGCGCCGCCGACGCGTTGTCGGCCGGACATCCCATTCTGGCGGGAGGCATTCCCGTCCATATCGAAAAACCGCATTGGGTGAACTTTCCCTACCCTGGGGAAGCTGTTACTCATTCGGGAGCGGAACCGGCTTAGGAGTATATTCCAAGGAACCGGATCAATCGAAACTGCGTTAGCCGCGAACGGACCTCTCACGCGCCGGAAGTCATGCGCGGAGGCGCCTTTCCAAGGGTTTCTCGATGATTGCTGTACAAGCGCACGTGAGGGCGCGGGACAAGGAACGCTTCCAGCTTCTTGTCGACGCCGTGACGGATTACGCCATCTACATGCTCGACCCGAACGGCATCATCGCAAGTTGGAACTCCGGAGCGCAGCGTTTCAAAGGTTATATCGAAAGCGAAATCATCGGCGAACATTTCTCCCGCTTCTACACGGAGGAGGATCGCGCCACGAACCTGCCGCAGCGCGCCCTCGATACGGCGGCGCGGGAGGGCAAGTTCGAAGCCGAGGGCTGGCGCGTGCGCAAGGACGGCACCCGCTACTGGGCGCACGTGGTGATCGATCCGATCCGGGACGGCAATGGCAACCTGCTGGGCTACGCCAAGATCACCCGTGACCTGACCGAGCGCCGCAAGGCCGAGGATGCCCTGAAGGAGAGCGAGCAGCGCTTCCGCCTGCTGGTGCAGGCCGTCACCGACTACGCCATCTACATGCTCGATCCCGAAGGCCACGTGTCGAACTGGAACCCAGGGGCACAGCGCATCAAGGGCTATACCGAAGACGAGATCCGCGGTCAGCATTTCTCCCGCTTCTATACAGAGGAGGACCGCGCCGTCGGGCTGCCCTACCGCGCCCTCGACATCGCGAAGCGGGAAGGCCGGTTCGATGCGGAAGGCTGGCGCGTGCGCAAGGACGGCACCCGCTTCTGGGCCAGCGTCGTGATCGATCCGATCTACAATGATCGTGGGATGCTGATCGGCTTCGCCAAGATCACGCGCGACATCACCGAGCGCCGCAACGCGCAGGAGGCGCTGGCCCAGGCCCAGGCCGCGTTGTTCCAGTCGCAGAAGATGGAAACCGTCGGGCAATTGACGGGTGGCATCGCGCACGACTTCAACAATCTCCTGACGATCATCGTCAACAACCTGGACCTTCTGACCCGAAACGTGACCGGCCCCCGAGAGACCCGCCTCATCGAGAGCGCGCAGCGCGCGGCCGAGCGGGGAGCGAAGCTGACACAGCAGCTTCTGGCCTTCTCGCGTCGCCAGCCCCTTCAGCCGGCGCTGCACAATCCGGTCTCGCTGATCCTGGGGTTCGAGACCGTCTTGCGCCGGGCCTGCGGCGAAATGGTGAGGCTGAAGCTCTCCCTTCCCCCCCGGACCAGCACGATCAACGTGGACGGCGCGCAATTCGAGGCTGCTCTTCTCAACCTTGTCGTCAATGCCCGCGATGCCATGCCGGAGGGGGGCGAATTGGCCATCGCTCTCGACGAAACCGTCCTGGACGAAGCGCGCGCCGTCGCCCGGAATGTCCCATCCGGCCCTTATATTCGTCTGTCGGTCCGGGATACGGGCTGCGGCATGACGAAGGAGGTCGCAGCGCGCGTGTTCGAGCCCTTCTTCACCACGAAGGAAATCGGCAAAGGCACGGGCCTCGGCCTGAGTCAGGTCTATGGCTTCATCACGCAGTCGGGCGGGCATATCGAGATCGAGAGCGAACCGGACCGCGGCACGACGATCACCATGCTGCTTCCGTCCCATGGCGATCGACAACAGGATGACGACGAAGAGGCTTCGTCGGGTGCCGAGAGGCCCGCACGCGACACCGCCGGGACCGTGCTGATCGTCGAGGACGAACCCGCCGTGCTGGACGTGGCCACGGAAATCTTCGACAGCCTCGGATACGATGTGCTGACAGCTCCCGATGCGACACGGGCCATCGAGGTGCTCGAACGCGACGTGCCCATCGACGTGCTGTTCAGCGATGTGGTCATGCCCAACGGCATGAACGGTTTCGAGTTGTCCCGCAAGGCTCGCGAGCTCAGGCCCGGCATCAAGATCCTGCTCGCCTCCGGCTATCCCATGTCGGCTCTGCCGTCGGAAGGATTCGACGAGGGCGTCTCCTTCATCAGCAAGCCCTATCGCTGGACGGAGCTGGCCGACAAGCTACGCTCCCTGCGGGTCGGCTCCTGAGCTTTCACCGATCGCGGCGATCGCCGCGATCGGATATTCATCGGTCCGAGCCGGGGACTCGCGATGAGCGCATCAATGTGTGTGTCCGAAGGTTCCTAGATCAGGACGAAGTTGTCGGCGGTGAGACGGTGGATCCCGACGAGATCGATCTCGCCCAGCATCGAGCGGCCCCAAGTCGGGTCGAAAGCACTCCGGAACTGCACGATCGTGTGCCCGCCGACATAATTGTAACGGACCTGCAGGCCCGTGCCGTCGTCGAACTGACCGGTGCCGATAAACCGCGGAGCGTCTGGTGTGATGAAAGGGCTCAGATAGGTCTGATAGTTCGAGAGATCGATCACGTCCTTCCTGTCCTCGAAGTCGAGGATCACATCTCGATTTCCCTCGCCCGGAGCACTCGTGGAGACAGCGACAGGACCGGTGACTCCGACCCAGAAGCGGAAAGTATCCGCGCCTTGGCCGCCGAACAGGGTATCGCTTCCCTTCATGCCGTCGAGGATGTCATTGCCCTTCCCCCCACTGAGGAAGTCGTTGCCATTCTCGAACTCGGCATCACCACCCACGAGCGTGTCATTGCCGTTGCCGCCGAACAGGCGATCACTGCTGGAGCTGCCGAACAGAAGATCGTTGCCGTTGTCGCCATAAAGCAGATCAGGGCCTCCGGTCAGGGAGTAGCTCCCCGACACGGTATCGTTGCCGTTGCCCGCATGGATCTCGTCGCTCCCGCGGCCACCGTTGATCGTGTCGTCGCCATTGTGGCCAAAGATGAAGTTCCAGTCGGTCGAGGATGGGATGCCTGATACGCCCGGGGACGTTTTGGTAGGGGAAATCAGATCGTCGCGGTTGGTGCCGAAAACACGTGCCATGTCATCCCCTCCGGAAATCCGAGTGTCAGCCATGCCCCCGCGGGAAAATTATAACCGTTTCTGAACCGCAAACCTGTTGGGCAATGGCCGTACTCCCTGTGAGTCATTCCCGCGCCCCCGCGGAGCGGTTGCGCACGGGAGGCCGTTTCGTCCGCTTCGCTGGCGCACGTTCCGTCCGCCGCGGACTGCCGACCGCGCGTCGCCTTGATCACCGGGATCAGGATTTTTCATTGGTCCCGCCCTGGGGCTTGGGATTAGCATTTCCGCGACACGCAACGGGAATGCCATGTATCAGCCGCCGCACTTTCGCGAAGACCGCCTGGACATCCAGCATGCGCTCATCAGGGCACATCCCCTGGGCCTTCTCGTGACCTGCGGGAGGACGGGCCTCATCGCCAACCCCATCCCTTTTATTGTGGACGCGTCAGCCTCTCCCCTCGGCACGTTGCGGGCGCATCTCTCCCGCGCAAACTCGCAGTGGCGCGACTTCGACCCGGCACAGGAAGCTCTCGTCGTCTTCCAGGGCGCGGAAACCTACATCACGCCGTCCTGGTACGAGACCAAGCGCGAGCACGGCAGGGTCGTGCCGACCTGGAACTACGCCATCGTCCAGGCCTATGGGCGCATGCGGGTCTTGGACGACCCCGCCTGGCTCCTGGAGCAGGTCGCCGCCATGACGTCCACCCAGGAGGCCAGGCGGTCCGAGCCCCGGGCCGTCGGCGATGCGCCCCCCGATTTCCTGGCCGCGCAGTTGAAAGGCATCGTCGGCGTGGAGATCGAGATCACGCGGATCGAGGGCAAATGGAAGGCGAGCCAGAACAGGCCCGAGGCGGACCGCAGGGGCGTCGTGGCCGGTCTGCGGGAAGATGGCGGCGAGGCCGCCCTTCAGATGGCCGATCTCGTTGAGACCCGAGGGGCATGATGCGGGTCGTCCTCTGCGATGTTCAAACCCTGAGCGCATGGACAGCGCTTCGATCCGAGCTGTGGCCGGAGACCTCCCCGGCGGACCATGCCCTGGAAACCGAAGCCGCTCTCACCGATCCCGGTCAGACCGTGGCCTTCCTGGCGCAGGACGATCACGGTGCGGCCGCTGGCTTCGCGGAGGCGGCGCTCCGCCATGACTATGTGAACGGGTGCTTCACGTCCCCGGTCGCCTTCCTGGAAGGAATCTACGTCCGTCCGGACTGGCGAAAGCAAGGCGTCGCCCGCCTCCTGATCGAAGCGGTGGAGCATTGGGCTAGGGATCTCGGCTGCTCGGAGCTGGCGTCCGATGCGGAGCTCCACAACAGCATCTCTCACAGCATGCACCGAGCCGTCGGCTTCGAGGAGACCGAACGAGTGGTCTATTTTCGCAAACCACTCCCTCCTCGACGGTGATTTCCGACCAGGCGGATCTTCCGATTTTCGTCCGGGGCCGCTACACCTTGCCCATGACCGACGGACTGATCCTGCACCCCGACGACAAGCACCGCTGCTGGTGGCCCGGCACGGATCCCTTCTATGTCGCCTATCACGACACCGAATGGGGCGTGCCCGAATTCGACGACCGCGCTCTCTTCGAGAAGCTCATTCTCGACGGTTTCCAGGCAGGACTTTCCTGGATCACGATCCTGCGCAAGCGGGAGAATTTCAGACAGGCCTTCGCCGGCTTCGACCCCGCCGTGATCGCGCGGTTCGATCAGTCGCATGTGGAGACGCTGATGCTCGACAAGGGCATCGTGCGCAACCGCGCCAAGATCGAAGCGACGATCGCGGGAGCGCGCGTATGGCTGAGCCTTCAGGAACGAGGGGGATTCTCCAACTTCCTCTGGAATTTCGTCGACGGCCGCCCGATCCAGAACAACCTGATCAGCCGCGGCCACGTTCAGGCGGAAACGGATGTCTCGCGGCGCATCTCGAAAGCCCTGAAAGCGGAGGGCTTCAACTTCGTCGGGCCCACCATCGTCTATGCCTTCATGCAGGCGGTGGGCATGGTGAACGATCACCTCGTCGGCTGCTTCCGCCATGCGGAATGCGCGGCTCTCGCCGAGAAGCTCTGAATGGCGAAGGAACCTCGCGTCTGGCAGCGGATGCTCTCCGGCCGCCGCCTCAACCTGCTCGACCCCTCGCCCCTCGACGTGGAGCTCGACGACATCGCGCATGGCCTCGCGCGCGTCGCGCGCTGGAACGGCCAGACCATCGGCGGGCACATTTTCTCCGTGGCGCAGCACAGCCTTCTCGTCGAAGCCATCGCCGATCATCTCGATCCCGACATGCCCCGGACGACGCGCCTCGCAGTGCTCCTGCACGACGCGCCGGAATACGTGATCGGCGACATCATCTCCCCGTTCAAGGCGGTGATCGGCGACGCCTACAAGGCCATCGAGGCGGGATTGCTCGGCGCGATCCATCTGCATTTCGGATTGCCCGCCGCGCCCAGCGCTGCGCTGAAGCGCTTCATCAAGCAGGCGGACCGGCAGGCCGCCTATCTCGAAGCGACGCATCTTGCGGGCTTCGGGCGCGAGGAAGCGATCAAGTTCTTCGGCCGGCCGGACCCGATGCCCCGCGGCGTTCACGCGCTTCTCGATCCATGGCCCGTGGCGCAGGCGGAAGAGCGCTACCGGGAACGCGTTCTCGCCGTTCTGGCGTGAAGCCCATGCCGAAGCTCCATGTTTGCCCCCTCTCCCGGCTGAAGGAAACGGTTGCGGCTGTCGGCCCTAGCCACATGGTGAGCCTCATGGGCGTGGGCGCGACGGTGGAGCGGCCCGGCTCCATTGCGCCCGACCGTCATCTCGTCATCAGCGTCAGCGATATCGTCGAGCCCCTGGAAGGGCATGTGCTGGCAGGCCCCGAGCACATGGAGCGGCTTCTCGCCTTCGTCCGCGCCTGGGACCGCGAGCGCCCCCTGCTCTTCCATTGCTGGGCGGGAATCAGCCGCTCGACGGCGGCCGCCTATATCGCCGCCTGCGCTCTCGCGCCCGAGCGGGACGAGGCCGAGCTCGCCCATGCCTTAAGGTCAGCCGCCCCCTCGGCTACGCCCAATGCACGCTTCGTGGCCCTTGCCGACGACCTCCTCGGACGCCGGGGCCGCATGGTGGATGCCGTGCGCGCCATCGGCCGGGGAGCCGAGGCTATGGAGGGCTCGCCCTTCATGTTACAGATTAACAGGGGCTAACGCGATTCCGCCTGTGCGAGGATTGCCCCGATACTGGATCCGGAGGGGCTTTCGTGGACGACGCACTGATCGGCTTTGCCATTCTTCTGGCTGTTCTCATCGGGATCGGCGCTCCGATCGCCGCCGTCGTCGCCGTAGTAATGGCGCTACAATTGCAGCGGAAGCTGCACAGCCTTCAGCTTCGCCTCGACCGGATCGATGCGGAATCCCGGGCCCCGCAAAGGCCCTCCGACAGGGCTCCTGAACAAGGTCCCGCCATTTCACCGGAACCTGTTCCGGCCGAGCGAGAGGAAGTCATTTCACCCGAGCCCGAGGGGACCAAACCGACCTCCGTTCCACCGATCCCTGCCGCCGTGGCCAGGCCGATCCCGCCGCGCCAGGACCTCGAAGAGACGCTCGGCACCCGCTGGGCCGTGTGGGTCGGCGGCGTGGCCCTGGCGTTGGGCGGCATCTTCCTCGTGCGCTATTCCATCGAGCAGGGCCTGCTCGAGCCACGGGTCCGCGTCGCGCTCGGCCTCCTCTTTGCGCTCACTCTGATCGGGACGGGCGAATGGATGCGCCGCCGCGAGCGCCGTTTCGGCCTGCCGGGGTTTCCGAGCGCCAACGTGCCGAGCATCCTCACGGCCGCGGGCACCTGCACGGCCTTCGCCTCGGCCTATGGGGCCTATGCGCTCTACGGCCTCATCGGCCCCGGCACCACCTTCGTGACCCTCGGGCTCATCGCGGTTCTCGCCATGGTGGCCTCGACGCTCCATGGACCGACTCTGGCCGCGCTCGGCCTGCTCGGCGCCATGGGGAGCCCGCTCCTCGTCTCCTCGGACAGGCCCCCGCCCTGGACGCTCGTGGTCTATCTCGCCTTCGTGGTTCTGCCCGCCTATGGCGTCGCGCGGCTTCGCCTTTGGCGCTGGCTGGCGCTTGTGGCCTCGACTGGCGTGCTCCTGTGGGCTGGGCCCATCTTCTTGAGCAAGGGGGCAAACGTGCTGCCTGCGATGGTGCATCTGGTGCTCCAGGCAGGCCTCGCCGCGTTCTTCCTCACCGTCGATCCCTACGGCCGTGTGCCGGATGAGGAAGCGCGGACTGACTGGGCCGCGAGCCTTGTCCTCATGGCCTTTGCCATTGCCGGGATCGTCGTGACGAGCACGATCGGCGCGGGCGACGGGCGGCCGGTCTTCGTGGCCGCCCTGGCGCTCGTTCTCCTGGCGGCGGGCATCCGCATCGCCAATGTCTCGACGGCGGCCGCGAGCAGCGCCCTTCTTGCGACGGGAGCGCTCGTAATCTGGCCCCTCGCCCGCGAGATCGGCGGCGAGCCTGAAAACCTGTTCTACCAGAGCGGCGATATTTTCGCGGTTCGGCCTTATGCCCTCGATACCTATCTTGTTCTCGCCGGTCTGCTGCCGGCCGCGATCGCCGGAGCGTCCCTGCTGCGGCTCGCGCGGTCCCAGGGCCTGCGCCTGCCGGTGGCCGCGTGGTACGCGGCGGCCGTGAGCGCCGGTCCCCTCCTCGCCCTGGCCGCCGCCTATTGGCGGGTCACCGCGTTCGAGCGCAGCCTCTCCTTCGCTCTCGTCGCCGGCGTTCTGGCCCTCGCCTTCGTGCTGGCCGCCCAATGGCTCATGCGCCGTGGATCAGCGGACGAAGAGGCAGCCATCCGCCTCGGGCTCGGAGCCACCGCCTCGGCGGCCTTGGGCGCTCTGGCGCTGGGCCTGACCTTCGCCCTCGAAAAAGGCATGCTCACCGTGGCCTTCGCCCTGGCGGCCCTTGGAACGGCCTGGATTGCCGGGCGCATCGCCATTCCGGCCCTGCGCTATGCGGTGGGAGCCATCGGCCTCATCGTGCTGGGGCGCCTGATCTGGGATCCCGTCATCGTCGGCGGCGATCCGGGGCCGGTTATCTTCAATTGGCTTCTCTGGGCCTACGGGGTTCCCGCCGTCTCGTTCTGGCTGGCGGGCCGCCTGCTGGAGCGCACCGGTCGCGACCGGATCGTCCAGCTTGCCGAGAGCCTCGCCATCGTCTTCGCAGCCTTCCTCGTGTTCTTCGAGATCCGCCACGCTCTCCATGCGGGCGATCCGCTCGCGGCCGATTTCAGTCTTCTGGAGGCAGGTCTCATTGCGACGGAAAGCCTCGCCTTCGCGATCCTGCTCACACGCATGGAGGTTCGTCGTCCCGACCCGGTCTATCGATGGGGCTCCCTCGTCTTCAAGGCGGCCTCGTTCGGATTGTCCGCTCTGGGACTGCTGCTGATCGAGAACCCGCTCGTTTCAGAGCACGCCGTCTCGGGCGGGACCGTCTTCAACAGCCTGATCCTCGCCTATCTCCTGCCCTCGATCCTGGCCGGAGCGCTGGCATGGACCGAGCAGCGCACCAAACCCTGGCCCCATGCCCTGGCCTCCGCGATCCTGAGCCTCATTCTGCTGAGCACCTATGTCGGGCTGGAAATCCGGCGCATCTTCATCGGCCCGCTGCTCGCCGGTTGGAGGGGATATACCCAAGGCGAGCAATGGAGCTATTCCGTGGCGCTCCTCCTCATTGGCATAGCCCTCCTCGGCTATGGCATCCTCCGCGACAACCGCTTTGCGCGGACCGCCTCGGCGGTCTATCTTGTCCTCGCCGTTCTGAAGGTGTTCATCATCGACCTGTCCAACCTGGAAGGCGTGATGCGGGCCCTGTCATTTACTGGCCTCGGGCTTGTTCTCATCGGCATCGGCCTCGTCTATCAGAGATTCCTCGCCCGACGGCCGAGCAATGCCGCAATCTCGTGAGAGAGCGGAACGATAACGATTATTGACGGATAGCTGCATGACCGACACCACTTCCATCAAGTCCCTCCCCTTCGAAAAGGCCCTGGCCGAGCTGGAGGAAATCGTGCGGCGTCTCGAGCGCGGCGACGTGCCGCTGGAGGATTCCATCGCCATCTACGAGCGCGGAGAGGCTCTCAAGAAGCATTGCGAGCAGCTTCTGAAGAAGGCCGAGGCCCGGATCGAGAAGATCACCATCGGCCCCGACGGCGCGGCCTCCGGCGCGGCTCCGCTCGACGTCGACGCTTAAGGCATCGGACGATACATCGTCCCCACGCCCGCTGTTTAAGATTTTGGTTTTTAAGCGTCTTTCCACGCTCCAGCCTGCGCGTCAGCGCGCAGGCCGCCGTTCGAGAATGGCATCGACCTCCCGCAGGACGGCTGCGGGGTCGATGCTGAAAGCCTGCCTCTGCCCTTCCGGTCCGCCGACGACCGGCTCGTAATCCGCCCCCACCTCGGCGGCCCAATGAAGACCGGTGCTCTTGCGGGCATTCTGGGCCATCAGCTCGATCAGCAGAGGCTGTCGGCGGGCCCAGAGAATGTTGGCGAGGCCCGCTCCGTGGACGGCCATGACGGTGTCCGCCTCCCCGAACCATTCGATCTGCTCGTGATGGTTCGCCCAGGAGGCCTCGACGATCCTGAACCCGCGCCCGCGCAACCCCTCGATGAGTTCAGGCTCCCCTTCCACCTGGCGCAGCCGCGTCTGGCCGCGGGTGAGATAGATCCGGGATGCGGCCTCGGGCCGCGGACGGTCCGCATAGGCCGCATCGAAAATGGAGCGGGCATAGCCCAGCGCCTCGGGCGTCGCGAACACCCGCTCGTGGTTGCAGCAATGGCTGCG
Source organism: Microvirga sp. HS2 (assembly GCF_055792805.1). NCBI lineage: Bacteria > Pseudomonadati > Pseudomonadota > Alphaproteobacteria > Hyphomicrobiales > Methylobacteriaceae > Microvirga > Microvirga sp. HS2. Next base: position 2,231 of record NZ_JBVVAJ010000039.1, on the reverse strand, counting down.
CGCATAAAGGTATCGCTTGGCCCGGACGCGCTCCCACGGAGCGAGCTTCACATGAGTCACGGGAACGCCGATCCGTCCCAAGCCTTCGATGAAGCTCTGCACCATTGGGTTGACCGATCGTGCCGTGACGATGGTCAACGGCTCGCCGGGGCCCAGAGCGCCGCTGTGAAGGGCGTAGGCCAGGGGCATCAGCACGTCGGTGAGCAGGTGGCCGTAATGCTTGTAGGGCGGGATTGCGGCAACCGCGCCTTCGACATGGCGTGTGCGGAAGGCAGCCGGCGCGGGATAGGCGAAGTGCCAGTTGCTGTCGGCGGTCGTATCGAAGGCGAGCTGCCTCCCGGTGGCGGAATCGACCGGGGTCAGCGTATGCCCCGGCACCAGGATATCCGTGATGAAGGCGACCACCCGATGGGCTGAGTCCGGATCCCGGAACCGGCAATGCGGGTTCATCACATCGACGTCGTTGGAACCCACGAAGGCCCGCTGACGGTCGTAGCGCTCCTGCTGGAGGTTGAAGGAGCGGATGCTGTCCTCCCGGAGATCGACCCTCGCCGCGTCGGGCCAGCCGAAATCGGGAAAAAAGGAAACGGCCTTCCGAAGCGCCGGTTGAGAGCCGGTCACCCCCTTCATTACCCGGAAAGCGATCGGCTTGAAGTCGAATTTGCGATGGAGCGCTGAACGATGCCTTGCCATTGCGAGCCGTCAGATACGCTGGAACTCACCGGATCCCGGTACGGGAACTCCCTCCTCGTTCCGGGCCGCAGACTGGCTTGAGGCCAAAACAAGGAAGATCGGCAACCAGAGGAAGAGGTAGTGCATATTGAAGAAGGCGAACGGGTTCGACAGGTCCGTTCCCATATAGCCGAACGAAAAGATGATGGAGGCCAGCCCGAAGAAGCGCAGCGCCCGATTCTCCCGCAGGGTCAGCTGTCTGGCGTAGAAACCGATCATGACCCAAAAGACCGCGAGGGCTGCCAGACCGTAATACATGGCGATCCCGAAGAGGCCATTGTGAGGATGGCTCATCCAGACCTTCTGGAACCGGAAGCTCGGGCCGGTTCCCATCACAGGATGAAGGGCGACCTGCTCGCGCACCCAGCCCCAAATCTGAGTCCGAAGCGCAGGGCGGCACCAATCGGCGTCGCTGCCGCAGATCGCCGCCTTGATCATCGGCTCCAACAGGCCGAGACCGGTGACGATGAGCCAGACCGCGCCGCAGGCGGCGAGCACGGTGGCAGTCCCTCCCCGACGGCTGAGCCATAGAGCCAGCGGCAGCGCCAACCCGAGGGCAATGATGGGAGCGCGACTCTGTGTCCAGGCCAGAGCCGCCAGGAGGGCGACGCTCAGGATGATGTGCAAGGACGCGAATCGGCGCACGGGCGGGCGGTCGAACCACAATGCCGCAAAGGCGATCAGGGCGACGGCGAGCCCGCCGGCGCCGGGGATGGGATTGCGTCCGCGCCCGAGGGGCACCAGACGGTCGAAGACATCATCGGCTGAGACAATGTGCAGCAGCATGGCTGCAACGGCACTGGCTCCGCCGGCAATGGCGATGATGGAGAGAACCTGTCTCGTGCTCAAGACACGGGCGACCTGGGCCATGGACAGGAAAAAGGCCGCCAGCAGCACGAGATTGAAGAAATCGGACGTGTTGTATCCCGGACCTCCGATCATGCCCCCGAGCACGACCCACGCCCCGAAGAAAACGCCGAAGAGAGCCAACCAGACGCTTTGCCTGAACGCGACCGCCGCTGCTCCGCTGAACAAGGCCAGGATTGCCGTCAGAACGATCGTGCCGACGGGAATTGCATGCCCACGGATAAAGAAGGACGCGACCACGAAAATGAGGAAAGCCGCTGCGCTGACGGAATTGAGCCAATCCTGACCCGCGTGTTGCTTTCGCAGCCCGAGAGCAGCATATGTCAGTCGGGACGAGATGGAAAACATCGGAAGCGGGATCCTCTTCCCGACATGGGACTTGGGATATTGTTTCTGGCCGTCTACCATCTGGCTTCTATGCTTTCAACCTTTACGGCGCTGCCAAGCTTAGGCTCCCGGTGAAGGACATCCTGCATTCTGGTGACTACGTGAGCGCAACGCATACACCTCTCCTGGATACCATCAAGACACCGGACGACCTGCGTCGTCTTTCCGAAGGGCGGCTGCAGCAGGTTGCGGACGAGCTGCGCACGGAGACGATCAGCGCCGTGTCGGTGACCGGGGGCCATCTC
>NZ_JBVVAJ010000038.1:0-44305 GCF_055792805.1 Microvirga sp. HS2 | reverse complement strand
CAGTGCGCTCGCGGCGGGTGAGATCGACAAGATAGCGCTTGAGCATGGGAGAGCCCTCCCTCAGATCCGCTCAGTTTACACCCCCTCGAACCATCCCGCAGCTCCCCTGTGGCAAAGGACTAGGAGGCATCATCGAACGGGTGATGGGATGCCGTGGCGACCGTTCGGGCATTGCGCCAAGGAGTGCGGACGTGAGAACAGGCGCGAGGCAGTGGCCTTGTCCCGGATGATCCCCAAAAGGCGGCGGCCATGAAGGAAATGAATCGTCGGCGCGCAGCGGCACCCGCACGGTTTGAGGCACAGGCACTTGCGGCGGTACCCTCAGGCTTGTGGAGGCCGGGAGGGAGGAGCCTGGGGCAGAGTGTCCGGAGTGTCATCGTCCCCGGGCACCGGAGCCTGCACGGGCCGGGACCAGCGCACCAGCGGACTGGTGATCATGGCACCCTCGACGATCTTCGCATGGCACATGGCCGCAAGCGGACAGGCCTTCGGACTCTCGGGCATGGATGGATGCGCGGGGATGCAGCACGGCTCCCCTGTCATGATCATACCCTGACCGGCCGACATCCCGCCTTTCGAGGCGTCGCCGCTCGCGATTGGCGCGAACATGCCGTCGGCCGCCGCGGGAACGGTGAACGGAGCAAGCACAAGCCCGAGGATCACGAGGATCGAGAGCATGCGTGTGATAGCGCGCAATGACTGCATGGCGGGAACCTGTCACATCACCGCCGAATAGGGAAGTTCGGCAGGATCACGAGAGCGTGCCCTCCGAAGGCATAGGATATCGTATCCGGATGCGACATGACGCGCCTTACCGACCAAAGATCGGAACGAAAGAGAGTGCGACCTGTTAACCTTTGTTTAACTCCTGCCTTGAATTCGCCATCCCTGCCGTGCCAGACAAGATGAACAAATCCTTAACGGCACATCGGTGGGGGCAATGCGGCAACCTCTCTTCGAGCTTCTGAACGTTCGGTCTTTTTCCAGGAACGCGCTCCGGTTCGCCGCTGCTACCCTCGCCCTGAGCATCGCTGCCACGATAGCTCAGGCACAGACCAGGACCGGAAGCATCCTGCCGGGCGCCTCCCAGCCGGTTTCTCCGGTGGGTGCTGCCAAGCCGATCATGGGCTGGGTTCGCTTTTGCGAGCAAAATCCAGCGGAGTGCGCCGTCGACCCGTCCGAGCCTGCAACCATTCAATTAGGCGCCAAGGAGTGGCAGACGCTCGTGCGGATCAATCAGCAGGTCAATACCGCCATCAAGGCGAGGACCGATGCCGATCACTGGGGCGTCGAGGACCGCTGGGACTTTGCCGAGGACGGCTACGGTGATTGCGAGGATTATCAGCTCGTCAAACGCAGGAAGCTGGTTGAGGCAGGCTTTCCCCGCCGCGCCCTGCGCATGACCGTGGTCATCGACGAGGAAGGTGCCGGACACGCGGTCATGATGGTTCGTACCAACCGTGGCGATTTCATCCTCGACAACAAGCGCAACGCCATCCTGCCTTGGCACAGGACCGGGTACACCTACGTGAAGCGTGAGGGGGACACCGGCTCGAACTGGGCCTCGCTCGGCGGCGCCTTCGCCTCGCCGACGGCCACCGCCGGTCGCTGAGCAGTCCTATAGCTCTCGCGGGCTAGGCGCCAGGGAACGGAGTCGACCACCGCCGGGTTTCCGGCGGATATGGCCTTGCAAGCGATCCCCTACACCCTGATCCCGGTCGCGTCCGCCATCATCGGAGCGGCAGTCGCCGCCTACTACCCATCGAGGTGCTGTTCTTAGGGCTGACCTTGGCGACAGAGCTGGCGGAAAAGGCCCCTCGCCGAGCCGTGTCGTCGGCCCCACCGCCGGACCTGTCCTCCTGCTGCCGGTCGGCGTCCTGATCGCGACTCCGGTCGCGTCGCTGCCGGAGGTCTACTGACCGGGTTCCTGTCCTTCGGACTGATCGCACTTCTCTCCCTTGTCACGGAAGAATTGCTCGTCGAGGCGCACGAGGTCCCGGACCGGCCATGGGTCACGGCGATGTTCTTCGCCGGTTTCCTACTCCTCCTCCTGCTGGAGGAGGCTGTCGGCTAGGGTGCAACCGTTTTACCCAGCGACCAGTCCGCTCCGCTATCCGGCTTTCAAGCGACTTCATCCTTCGGACCGCGTTCGACGATGGTCGAAAGCACCGACCGAACTCACTTCGGGGCTCTAACCGCCGAACATGCCTTTGAGCCGCCCGAGCACCGAGAGATCCTCGTCTGCCGCCGGTTGGGCCATCGGCTTGGCCAATGGAGCCACAGGCTTTTGCGAGGTATAGGCCATCGTGGATTGCGATCCCTGCCGCAGCTTGCCACTCCGGTCGAGCATGATTTCCTGCGGCCCCGCAGCAAGAGCTTCGGGCCGGCTCACATCGCCGAGACGGTTGCCAGCGCCGGCATTCCCGGACAGAGCTTGGCGGAAGCTCTCGTGTTGTCCGCCATCATTGTAGACCAGCCTGACCGGTTGAACGCCCCCAGTCACGAGAGCTGCGATGTCCCGTTCGTCCTTCTGTCGCTTCTGCGCGACCGACGCCATGACGGAGGGATCTCCTCCGAAGGCATATCGCCCGTTGGCCACGCCGACCGGGGGCTCCTGCTTCGCAACCTCGAAATAGTCCGACCCTTCCTTGAGGTTCCGCCAGAAGGCGATGTTCGGATCGAGCCGGTGCTTGGCGAGGTTCTCGGCCGTCATGCGGAACGGGTAGGATTGGAACTGGAAGCTCCGCTGACCGCCCGCGAAAGCCTCCCGGGCAATCGCGTAAACCTCTGCGATGGCGTCGTCCGTCATAGCGAAGCAGCCGCTCGACGAACAGGAGCCATGCACCATCAGATGCGCACCCGTCCGGCCGAGGGACCGGTCATAGGCATTCGGATAGCCGGTATCGAACGACAGGTAATAAGCGGAGCTCGGGTTCATCTGGGCTGGCGTGATCGCATAGAACCCTTCGGGGGCCTGACGATCACCCTCACGAACCTTCGGCCCGAGCTGGCCCGACCAGCGGCACATCGGATAGGTCTTCAGCAGTGCGTACTTGCCATCCCGGCCGCGCTTCCAGACCTCGATTTCCGACTCTTTCTTGAACGACCGCATCAGAATCGGATCGGTCTGCGCCATGCCCTTGCTGGCCATCAATGCCATGGCGGAAGGCGGGATCGGCGCCAAATGGCGTGTGGACTTGTTCTCGCCCTGACAGGCGGCAAGTGCGAGCACAAGGCCCGCGGCCAATATGAAGCGCTTCATGACGACTATTCCCGCATTCGGTCCGCCCGGCATGGATGCCGGGCGGTTCCCCATTTTCTTGACTTGACCGCTGGCTTTAGGTCCGCCGTGCCACGTATGGTCAATCCGAGGCATAGCTTGCCGCTAAGTCCGGCAGGATTGAGGCAATCGCTCCTATTCAACCATGATCAACAGGATGCCTGGATTGCCCGATCCATCGGGGCACCGACGCGCGATAGCTCTCGTAGGCTACACCATGCTGTTGACGGGAGGACAACACGGCAATGGCGAAGATGGGCCAGTCGTTTCAGCAGTTGGAGCCCAGGACCCGTCTAGAAAGCAAATCGAGGAGGCCTTGCCGAGGCCGCCGGACTCGCCTTACGTCAACCGCGTTTTCCCCATGCTGCCGTACTTCGGCTACACGCATCTGTACATGGCGGATAACCCGTCCCATCCTATGCGCTCGTAAAGGCAAACCCGGGCCGGAGCGGGAAGGAAACGCCTGCCCGCAATCGTCCGGGTCGGGAACCTTTCAACTCCGGCCTGGAGAGCTCATCGGGGCCGATGCCAGTTGTTTACTTACGGGAAGCAAGAATGAACCACACGACAACGATCCCGACGGCTTCCTTAAGGTGACGGGCAATCCTCCCGCATTGAGGCATTCAAGCAGGGCAACTGAGTGCAGCGCCGGGTCTAACGGTTAGGACTTCTCGTGAGTGGCTTGCACACGCCACCGATCCTTTGCTCCCCCCGCTTGCAAGGCCTGCTCGAGGGGGTCGTCTGTGCCGAAGCCGTTCGGGTCGTGCTACGGCTCGTGTTGCTGCGGGGAGCGCTGTAATAGCCTTCGCTTCGGGGGGCGGTTCTCGTGAGCGGCTTGCAGACGCCGCCGACCATTTGCTCTCCGCGCTTGCAGGCCCTGTTCGAGGGAGTTGCCTGTGCCCAGGCTGATCCACCGAGTGCAACCAGCAAAGCGGCCGCTGACATCAATCCCACCACTGCTTTCATCAGATCCTCCTCTTGGACCTTGTAAGGACGTGACCAGAGTGCACACCGTCAAGTCGATCGGGCGCCGGTGCCAGCACGCGTAAGGAATGCGACCGCCTCACCACTCCCGACCACGCCGCGTCTCTGGACATTGCATGGACGGACCCGCCATTCCCAAGGAAGCGGCTGTCGCACTGCTCCGCGCAGGGACTTGGGCCGGGACTTGGGTGGTGCGCATGACGCGTTCTCAAGTCGACGCCAATCAAATCATACCGACCAGGGAAACTCTTGATCAAACGCGACAACCGCTGAACATTTTCGGACGATATCGTCGGAACCCGCTCAAAAATCTTGCCGGGCATTGTCGCATTGAGTTTCGGACATGTCCTTCCATGAACGCATACTGACGAAGCAGGATTCCACTGGATGTGGTCTCGATGTCGTCGGCACGCACGTGCCAACCTGACACACGATCTGCCGCGACTTTGTCGAGAAAAGTCAAATCGCTGTCCGGAGGGGTCAAGCAACCCCTCACCGGATGTGGTTTCATTCACCTTCCTTGCTGGAAACATCTGTTCTTGCATAGGACGAACCCATCTCGAACACGGCCAATGTCGGTACACCCATTCTGGGGTGTGCAGTTCAGAGACTTGAGCCGCTGCGTGTCAGGCGGGGCTGGATCGTCGTGCTCGGTGAGGTCTTCGATGACGCGTCGGTCCCGAGATGCGGCAGCGAATGGCCGGCCGTTGGGCAAATCCGGTTTCAGGGCAAGCAAGGCACCGCAGAATGCCGTGAACGATGACGGATCATGTCGCGGCTCAGTGAGGAACCTCAGGGAGGACGTATCCATGACGACCCGTCGAGACATCATCACGGCCCTGCCGGCTGCGGGCGCCGCCTTCGCGGTCGCGGGCCGCCTAACCCTGAACGACAGCCCCGCACAGGCGCAGCCAGCGTCGGCGTCGGTGCCTGCCGCCGGACATTTCCATCCCAAGGGCAAGGCACCGTCGAAATTCACGCTGGAGGTGCTCAAGCAGGCGCGGGACAAGCTGCCGTTCGGCGACACGCGCGACTTTGAGGAGCAGAAGCGGGGTTTCATCGCGCCCATGAAGGACATGAAGATCATGGCCGATGCCGGCCATGTGGCCTGGGACATGGAGCGCTTCCGCTTCCTAGACGAGAAGGAGGATTTCGACAGCGTCCATCCATCGCTGCTGCGCATTTCCAAGTTGAACAACAACTACGGACTCTACGAGGTCATCCCGGGCATCTACCAGGTCCGCGGCCTCGACCTGTCCGATATCTCCTTCGTCAGGGGCAAGACAGGCTGGATCGTCTTCGATCCTCTGGTGAGCGCGGAACCGGTCCGCGCGGCGTGGAAGCTGTTCCAGGAGCATGTTGGTGAAGGCCTCCCTGTCTCGGCTGTGATTTATTCCCACACGCACGGCGATCATTGGGGCGGTGTGCGCGGCATCCTCAACGAGGCGGACGTGAGGTCCGGAAAGGTTCCCATTATCGCTCCCGCCGACTTCATGGATTTCACGGTGTCCGAGAACGTCTATGCCGGCAACGCCATGAACCGGCGCCTGTTCTACCAGTACGGCCTCCTGCTTCCGGCTAGTCCGTACGGGTATGTCGGCCAAGGTCTCGGCCAGGCCGTTTCGTCCGGGGCTACGGGTCTATTCGCGCCCACCCGCCACGTCGAGAACGACATCGAGGAATTCGATGTCGATGGTGTCAGGATGGTCTTCCAGAATACGCCGAACACCGAAGCGCCACGGGAGATGAACACGTACATCCCCGATATGAAGGCCCTCTGGATGGCGGAGAACGTCATCGCGTCGCTGCACAACATCTACACGATGCGCGGCGCTCAGGTGCGCGACCCGCTGCGCTGGTCGAAGTACATCGGCGAGGCGCTGTACCGCTTCGGCGTGGATGCGGACGTCATGTTCGCTTCTCACCATTGGCCTCGCTGGGGCAATGACAGGATTCAGGAGGTTCTTCGCGCCCAACGCGATCTCTACGCCCACATGAACAACCAGGTTCTTCATCTCGCCAACCAAGGCGTCACGATCAACGAGATCCACAATGTCTACCAAGTCCCGAAGAGCCTGCAGGCCAAGTGGTATTGCCGGGGCTATCACGGCTCGCCCGAGCACAACAGCCGTGGCGTCGTGCAGCGCTACCTCGGCTTCTGGGACGGCAACCCGGCAACATTGATCCCGCTCTCGCCGGAGGATTCCGCGCCGCTCTATGTCGAGATGATGGGCGGCAGCGAGAGGATCATCGACCGGGGCCGGCAATTGCACGAGGAAGGCAAGTACTTGCTGGCCCAGGAGATCGTCAACAAGCTGGTGCAGGCCGAACCGCAGAACCAGACCGCCAGGGACCTGCTGGCGGACATCTTCGAGCAGCTCGGATATCAGCAGGAGAATCCGGGTCTCAGGAACTGTTATCTCGCGGCTGCATATGAGCTGCGAACGGGCATTCCGGAGGGGGCGACCGCCAGTTCAAGCAGCCCCGACGTGGTGCGAGCCATGTCGACCGAACTGTTCCTCAACTTCTTAGGCATCCGCATGGACAGCCGCAAGGCCGAGGGCATGCAGTTCACGCTCAACCTGATCACGCCGGACAACGGCGAGCAATTCGCGGTCGAGCTGGAGAATGCAACGCTCACGAACATCATGGGCTTCGTTGCCCAAAAACCGGACCTGACGCTCACGATCAATCGCTCCGATCTGGAGCAGACCATGACAGGGGCGAAGACCCTCGAGGCGCAGATCGCCGATGGAACCGCGAAGATCGAGGGTGATCCCGGCATTTTGAAGCAGCTTGCATCGACCTTCGTCGAGTTCGACCCACGCTTCGAGATTATGCCCGGCACCAAGTCGACGGCTGCGACGATGACGGTAGCCGAGGACTACCAAGCCGACCCAGGTCATACGATCGCCGAGTAGGCAGCCTCGTCTGTCGAAAGGAGCATCCCATGAAACATGCAATGGCGTTGGCTCCTATCCGTGGATTGATCGCGTCCATCTTCGTTGCCGCGCATTCCGGCACACACACCGGCGTTGCGTGGCGTGGTCCCGCGGCGGCGTCTGCCGCGCCTGGCGGACTTGGCGCCATCGGTGCTGAGGCACCGCCCGGTTTCCCGGGGTTAAAACCGGCGCAACCAGATGAACCGGCTTGATCCAGCCGAGCGGAACATGCTCCGCTCGCGTGATGCCGGTCGGTTTTGAACTGGCACCCCACTCAGGATGGGCACTCCGGAAGTGGGGCCCGTCCCATTGGCATTGACGGCAAGCTCTCCATCGGATCAGCATCCGGTCTGTAATGCCTCTCGCCGGCATCGCGGCCGACCCGTGTTCGGATATGACATGCGCCGGCACGGGCGTATCCCGGACCAGGCATCGTGGATGACTTTGAAGGAGGTTCACGTGGAACGCTCTCGTGCCATCCTGCTCGGCGCTGCCGTGTCACTGGCGCCATTGCCGGACGCGGCCTTGGCCCAGGATGCAGGCCCGGTGCAAAGTCAGGACGCCGGTCTTGCCCAGCAGCTCAGCAATCCTGTGGCGGATCTGATCAGTGTTCCCTTCCAGTTCAACGTCGACGGCAGGATCGGTCCCGGCGACGATGGCCGACGCGCGGCTCTGAACATCCAGCCGGTCGTTCCCATCACTCTCAATCCCGAGTGGAACCTCATCTCCCGAACAATCCTTCCGGTCATCTCGCAATGGGACATCGCGCCGGGCACGGGCCATCAATTCGGGCTGGGCGACACGCTCCAGAGCTTGTTCCTGTCCCCTCGCGCTCCCGGACCAGGCGGCATCATCTGGGGTGTCGGACCGGCCGTCCTTCTGCCCACCGCGACGGACGACCTGCTCGGAAACGGGCGCTGGGGCATGGGGCCGACGGTAGTCGTGCTCAGGCAGTCGGGGCCGTGGACCATTGGCGCCCTGGCCAACCACGTCTGGTCCGTCGGCGGCGGCACCCGCAGTGGGACCAATAACGTCGGCAGCACGTTCGTGGAGCCGTTCATCGCCTACACCACCGCCGACGCCTGGACCTTCACCCTCCAAAGTGAATCCTCGTACGATTGGGCAAACGATAAGCTGACGGTCCCGATCAATGCGATCGTCTCCAAGCTGGTCAAGATTGGGGACCAGCGCGTCAGCCTTTTCGTTGGCGCACGCTACTACGCCTTCTCGCCGGAGGCAGGGCCGAAAGGCCTCGGGCTGCGGGCCGGCATGACTCTCCTGTTCCCAAAATGAAGGGATCGCTCCTATGCGTCATTGCTTGCACCACCTGCATCGCAACCCTCTTGCATCGTTCTGCCTCCCGGCCGTGACGGGAGAGACGACATTCGCGGCCGCCCTTGCGCCGGCTCCTGCAGCTGTCGTCGTGGCGCCTCCCGCTTGGACCTTCCTCTTCACCCCTATCGCTGGCTTATCCCGATGAACGGCACACCGACGGTGTGCGGGCGATCAGAAAGCGTGAAAGTCAGCGTCCTGGTTATCCTTCGGGTTTCCTCCAGAGCCTCGGACGAAAAAGTGGGAACCGGTTTTGCGTGGAAAGAGGCTCACAATCAAAAGCCTAAAGCATCGGACGTGAGTTCGAATTCACGTCCGATGCTCTAAGCCTTCGGCTGATGAAGAAGATGCTGCTTGAGCGAGGGATCAGCATCTCCTGTAAGACGTGCCCATCTCTTCAGCTTCAGTCGGGGCTTGCAATAAAGCCCCTTTGTTTGCCTGTTGCCAGCTGAGATGCGCGCTCGACCGCAAAGCATGCGACTCTGTGCCCCTCACCATGGTACACGAGGTCAGGCCGCTCCTCGCGACAGCGCTGTGTCGCCAGCAGGCAGCGTGGATTGAAGGCGCAGCCCGAGGGCGGATTGATCGGGCTCGGCACCTCTCCACCGAGAGGCTGCCGGTCACGGTTGGGCGCGCTGAGATCGGGGATCGTATCGATGAGCAACTGGGTATAGGGGTGCTTCGGGTCTGAGAAGACCTCGTCTGCCTCCCCCTCCTCGACAATGCGTCCCAGATACATCACGGCAACGCGTTCCGACATGTGACGCACCACCGATAGATTGTGACTGATGAAGACGTAGGTCAGCCCGAGTTCCTTTTGGAGCTTGCGCATGAGATTGAGGATCTGCGCCTGCACTGAGACATCGAGAGCCGAGGTCGGCTCGTCGCACACGAGGAATTCCGCCTCGGTCGCCAACGCGCGTGCGATGGAGATGCGTTGCCGCTGTCCGCCCGAAAACTCATGCGGGTACTTCTCGCCATCCCGCGAAGATAAACCGACGAGACCGAGCAGCTCGGCGACGCGTGCCCTGACCGCCTCCTCGCCCTTTCGCAATCCCAGCGTGCGGATGGGTTCCGCAACAATGTCGAGCACGCGCCAGCGCGGGTTGAGACTGGCATAGGGATCCTGGAAGATCATTTGGACACGTGGGCGCCCCCCGCGCCCCGGAAACGTCACGGCTCCCGATGTGGGGCGGTGCAGTCCAACAAGCAGCCGTGCCATCGTCGACTTGCCACAGCCGGATTCGCCGACAAGGCTCAGCGTCGTCCCACGGTGGACCTGGAAACTCACGCCGTCCACAGCACGCAGGATACGCTTCGGCTGTCGCTCGATGACGCGGTTCAGAAGCGGGGCCGAGACGTCGAACAGGCAGGTGACATCGTCGACGGCGACGACGATGTCCTTCTCAGCGGCATTCATTGAACACCTCCCTGGTGCAGCCAGCAGGCAGCGGCCGTGGCGTGGGCGACTTTAGCGAGAGCCGGCCTTTGAACCGCGCAGCGCGGGCCCGCATGCGGGCAGCGCGGGTGAAAGGCGCATCCGGGAGGCATCGCATCGAGCCGGGGCATCGATCCTTCGATCTGGTTGAGCGCTTCGACGCGGCCGCGCAGGCTTGGGATCGCATTCATGAGGCCCTGCGTATATGGGTGCAGCGGATGCTGAATGACATCGATCGCAGGACCGATCTCGACGATACGGCCGCCATACATGACGGCTACGCGATCAGTCGTCTCCGCAATGACGCCCATATCATGGGTCACAAGCAGCACCGCCGTTCCATGCTCCCGGCACAGTTTCTTCAGGAGCGCCGTGATCTGCGCCTGAACCGAGACGTCGAGGGCGGTCGTCGGCTCGTCGGCGATGATAAGGCTGGGTCCGGCAGCTAAGGCCAGAGCGATAACGACCCGCTGCCGCATGCCACCTGAGAACTGATGCGGGTAATGATCGATCCGCTGCTCGGCCCCTGGAATTCCCACCTGATGGAGGAGTTCGAGCGCCCTTGACCGTGCGGCCTTCGCATCGAGGCGCAGATGGTAGGCGATCGTTTCGCAGAGCTGGCGGCCAATGGAAAAAAGCGGATGCAGGCTTGTCAACGGATCTTGGAAGATCGCGCCGATCTTGCGTCCCCGCACGCGCTGGCGCTCCCGAGGCGGCAGATGATCGATGCGTTCACCCTCGAGCCAGATCTCACCGGCCGACAGGCGGCCGGGAGGATCGAGAAGCCCGACGACGGACATGCCGGTCAGCGACTTGCCGGCGCCCGACTCACCGACCATCCCGAGAATCTCGCCGGGCGCAATATCGAAACTCACATCGGTCGTGGCCTTCAGAATGCCGCGGCGGGTTGGGAATTCCACCCCGACGCCGCGCACGCTGAGAATGGGTCGGCTGGACTGCACAACCGGATCGGGCGCACGGTCCACAAGGGCATTGGCGACACGTGTCATGAGGAGCCCCTTACGGTCGGGTAGCTTGTTGAAAAGATCGCCTCGACCGGTGGGTGGCCGAGCGTGCGTTCCGGGTAGCGCGAGACGAGGCGATCAAACTGCGCCTGGGCTTGCTCATGCCCTGCCCTCTCGTCAAAACCGGGAATCCTGCCGTCAACCATGACGAAGCGTCCGTCGATGATCACATGCCGGACGTCCCGTCCTGCGCTGCCGATCATCAGAGTCTGGATCGGGTCGATCACTTGACCGATCCGGTCGTGTGCCAAATCGACGACGATGATGTCGGCCTTCGCGCCCGGAGCGAGGCGGCCGAGATCCGGGCGCCGGAGCGCGTCGGCCCCGCCGAGCGTCGCGGCATCGAAATAATCCTCCGACCGCACAGCCTCAGCGGAGGCATCCGCTACCCGCGCGAGCATCATACCGACCTGCATGTTGTAGATCATGTCCGGGGGCCAAGTATCGGTGCCGAGACCGATCTTCAGGCCCATGGAACGGAAGCGGCGGAAGCTCTCGATGACCGAGCCGTGGCGCGCGGACACGACCGGACAGTGACAGACGGACGCGCCGCTATCCCTGATGATCTCGAGATCGCGGCCTGGCCGCGCTATGCGGCTCGACCCGGAGACATAGGTCGCGTGGGGCAGAATGGCCCGCTCCGACAGGAAATCGATGCTCTCCAGCCATTCGGGGGGGCTCATGCCGTGCGTTGACAGGACGAGATCGTATTCGAGCTTCGATTGACAGCAATGGAGGCGGATCGGGCAATCGAGATCCCGCGCAGCCGCCGCACTGCGAACAAGAAGCTCTTGAGTGCAGGTTTCGATCCGGTCTGGCGCCAGCATGGCACGGACGAGACCGCCTGCGCACCCATCGATCCGCTCGGCGAACTGGATGGCATCGGCAAGGTTCGCCAGGCCGCGCTCCTCGTCGATGAACATGTCGATGCGGCCGTCTTCGTGGACGAAGGTGTTGCCCGTCCGATAGGCCGGGCCGAGATAAACGCGCAGGCCGAGATCTTCCGCAGCCTGCGCCGCCCCCTCGAATTCCTCGTTGGTCTCACCCCATTCTCGGTAGAACAGCGAAGCGATCGGAAGAGCGGTCGTGATCCCGTTGCGGATGAGCTGGGCGAAGGCATAACGCTTCTGGAATACAAGCTCGTCCAGAGTGTACATCTCGTACGGCCCGCGCTTCATGTAGCTCTCGGGCCAGATACGCCCCTTGCGCCAGGAGGGCTGATTGTCGAAACCAAGAATCGTCGTATCGAGATCCGAGAGCGCATCGAGATCAATGAAGCCCGGCGCAATGAGCGCCTTGCCATAGTCGATGTCCTGCGCAGTCTCGCCCGGAAAATCGTGGCCGACGAAGACGATCTCGTTTCCTTCGAAGACGATTTCGCCATTCTCGAAGATCCGGTGACGCCCACCCTCATGGCCGACGACCCAGCGGGCGCGCAGGCGTACGCGGCCCGCGGGCCGTCCATTCTGAAGAAGCAGAGTGCTCATCACGCGACCTCGAAAAGTGCCTGGCCGTCCCGGGCAACCACGCGTCCGCCTTTAACGACGATCTGGCGCGGTGCACGGTTGACGACGGCCTCGGCCAGGGTCTCTCCCTGGACCAGGACGAAGTCCGCCCGGTCACCCGGAGCGATGCCATAGTCGTTGAGTGCCATCACACGGGCGCCGCGGTAGGTGCAGACATCGAGTGCGATCTCAAGCTCGTCGTCGCGGCGAAAGTTGTTGCGGAGCCCGACCAGCATCGCGCGCTCCAGCATATCCGCGTTGCCATAGGGCCCCCAAGTGTCACGCATGCCGTCCGTGCCGGCGCAGACAAGGACGCCTGCGTCGCGCAGGCGCTTGACAGGAGGCGCCGGACGAGAGGCCGGTCCCGTCGTCATGATGTGGATCCGGTTCGCTGCAAGATCATCGATGAGCCGCGCGACATAATCCTGGTCTGCCATGCCAAGGCAGAAAGCGTGACTGACGGTCACGCTCCCCTGCATGCCCAAGGCACGTGTGCGATCGATGATCATCTCGAGGGAAAAGGCCCCAAGTTCGGCGGGTTCATGGAGATGAATATCGAGCGGACGGCCGAACCGCTCGGCCAGACCGAAGATCACATCGAGATGGCCCTTGGGGTCGCGGTCGATGGCGCTCGGATCGAGACCGCCCACGACCTCCGCCCCGAGTTTGAGCGCCTCCGTCATCAGTTCGACGGTGCCAGGGCGCACCAGCATTCCGCTCTGCGGGAAGGCCACGATCTCGACATCGCAGATGTCCTTCAGCTGTTCACGGGAGCGCATGACACCCTCGATTCCCGAAAGACCGCAATCCGTGTCGACGTCCACGTGGGACCGGATATGCGTCGTGCCCTTGGAGACGGACAACTGGATCTGGCGAGCGGATTGCCGGGTCGGGTCGATGCCGAGCATGCGTTTCTGAAGGCGCTCGTTGTCGATTTTATCGATGAGCCGAGGCCCGACCTCATTACGGTACCAAGGCATGCCAAGAAGCGTCTTGTCGAGATGCGTGTGAGCTTCAACGAGGCCGGGCAGGAGGATGGCGTTGCCGCCCTCGATGGTCTCCTTCGCCTCGACTGCGACAGAAGTCAGCGCGGCTATCCGTCCATCCTTTACGACGAGGTTCACCGCCGGCCCGGCCGCTGGCCTGACCTGTGTTACGACGAGATCGGCCATTTGGGGAAGAGTGTGCGTCTGGGTCATTTCAGCCTCGGGTTGAGTGCGTCCCGCAGCCAATCGCCGAGCAGGTTCACGGCCAAGACGAGGACGCAGAGATAAAGGGACGGAAAGAAGATCACCCACCATTGGCCGCTGAACAGATACTGATTGCCGATACGGATGAGTGTTCCGAGCGACGGTTGTGTCGGCGGCATGCCGAGGCCGAGAAAGCTGAGCGTCGCTTCGATCAGGATCGCAAGCCCGAGATTGAGGGTCGCTGTGACCATCACGGGCGTGAGGGTGTTCGGCAGGATATGGCCGAGCATGATCTTCAGCGGCTTGACGCCGATGAGCAGCGCAGCCTGCACGTATTCTTTGCGCCGCTCCACCATTGTGGCGGCCCGTACGGTGCGTGCGTATTGAACCCAACTCGTCATGGAGATGGCCAGCACCAGGATCAGGGCAGCGAAGGCCTCTCGGAGATTGGACGGCAGAAGCTGCCGGAACACAGAGGTGACGAGGATCGCGACCAGGATGGTGGGAATCGACAGGATCGTGTCGCCGATACGCATCAGCAGGTTATCGATCCAGCCTCCGAAATAGCCGGATGCGAGGCCGACCAGAATGCCGATCACGAAGGAGAGAACGACCGTCGCAGCTCCGATCATCAGGGAGATGCGCGAGCCGTACAGGATGGCGGCTAAGACATCGCGGCCCTGATTGTCCGTTCCCAGCAAGAACTGGCGGACGCCGTCAGGCTCCCAGACGGGCGGCAGTTCCGCGTTGAGCAGATCGAGCTGGCTCATATCGAACGGATCCTGCGTCACGAGGAGTGGTGCAAAAGCAGCGCCTAGCACGGTCAGGACCAGGATGACCCCGGCTGCCAGAGCGAGACGGCTGTGCGTAAGGCTCCACCAGAGATCGCTTTCGCGCCAGCGGGCGATGAGCGACTTACGACCGGCAAGTGTCACGGGGATTCCCGAGGTTGTGTCAGGCTGCGGCATGACTACCTCCCATGGCGCCCTTGTTACGAAGACGCGGATCGACGAAGCCGTATAGAAGGTCGACGATCGTGTTGAGGGCAACGAAGATGAAGGAGACAATGACCAGATAGGCCGCCATCACCGGAATATCGACAAATGTGACCGCCTGGATGAACAGCATGCCCATGCCCGGCCACTGGAACACGGTTTCGGTGATCAGTGCGAAGGCAATGAGATTGCCGATCTGCATGCCCGTGATCGTGATGACGGGCATGAGACAGTTACGCAGGGCGTGTCGGAAATAGATAACCCCATTGGGGAGGCCGCGGGCGCGAGCGAACTTGATGAAATCCGTCCGCAGCGTCTCCAGCATCTCGGCGCGCACCAGACGAAGAACCAGCGTGATCTGGAACAGGGCCAGCGTGATAGAGGGCAGGATCAGCGCCGCGCGCCCGCTTGGTGTGAGAAGACCGGTGCTCCAGATACCGAGATCGATGGTCTCACCGCGTCCGAAGGCTGGAAGCCAGCCGAGCTTCACCGAGAAGAAGAGAATAAGGAAGATACCCACTGCAAAACTGGGAAGCGAAACACCGACGATGGATGCGAATTGAAGTGTCTCGGCGAGAACGCTACGGCGGTAGATGGCGGTGATGACGCCCATCGGAATGCCGATGACGAGAGACAGCAATGTCGCGACGAGGACGAGTTCAAGAGTTGCCGGAAAACGTTCCGCTATCAGCGCCGACACGTCTTGCTGGTTTCGAAACGAGATCCCGAAATCCCCCTGGACTGCGCGGACGACAAACTTGCCGTACTGAACCACGAAAGAGTCGTTAAGACCGAGCCGCTCGCGCAGTTCGTCGCGCTGCTGCTGTGTCGCCTGCTCGTTGAGCATCAAATCGACGGGGTCGCCGACGAACCGGAAAATCAGGAAGGCCAGGAAAGCGACGGTCAGCATCACGCCGACGGCACCTGCGATCCTGCGTAAAACAAAAGCCAACATGGAAAATCCTCTCCCCTGCCGGCACCTCGCGCATTGTTGGCGAGGTGCCGGGGCAGCGCTACTTCATGCGCGTGAGCCAGTGACGAGCCTTGTTGTCCGACAGCTGGACGATATCCGTGACGTCCTTGCTGGCGGCCCAGGCCATCGGCTGCTGATGCAGCGGGATGAACATGATCTCGTCGCGAGCGATCTTGAGGGCCTCATTCATCATCGCGACGCGCTTCTCCTGGTTGAGCTCACTTGCGGACTTGTCGGTGAGTTCATCGATCCGAGCGTTACCCCAGCTGCCCCAATTGAAGACGCCTGCCGTGCCTGTTTTCGAATGCAGCACCTGGACCAGAATGCTGTAGGCGTCGATCATCGGCTCATTTGCCCAGCCCAGCGTTGTCACGTCGAAATCACCACGGACGCGCTTCGGATTCTGAATCGTGCGCGGCCCTGAGTTAAGCTGCGGCTTGAAGCCGGCGCGGGACCACATGGAGACGGCTGCCTGACACAGCTCTTCCTCGTTGGTGTAGGAATCCGTGGAGCACACGAAGGCGAATTCGAAGCCGTTCGGATAACCCGCCTCTGCGAGGAGTTTTTTCGCCTTCTCGGTATCGGACGGCAATCGCTCGTCCATGTCGGGTGAATAGCCCGGGATCTGAGGCGCCACGATGGCTCCCGTGTTGCGCGAGAGGCCACGCATCGCACGCTTCTGCATCTGGTCGATGTTGATGGCCTGGTAGAGTGCCTGACGGACCCGCTTGTCCTGGAAGGGGTTGCGGTCCTTGATATCGGATTCAAACGGCTTGTCGCGCATGTTGAGCGCAAAGAAGACGGTACGGAGTTCCGTCGTCTGCAGCACCTTGACGTTGGGAGCCTGCTCAAGACGCGGCAGGTCCTGCAAGGGCGCAACGTTGGTGAAGTTGATTTCACCCGACAGAAGCGCAGCGACGCGGGTCGGGGCCGAGGTAATGGGGATCAGCTCGATGCGGTCGATGTTGTGCTTCTTCTTGTCCCACCAGCCGGTATTTTCGACGAACACGGTCTTGGCGTCCGGACGACGGGACTCGACCTTGAACGGCCCGGTGCCGTTGGCATTGTGCGTCGGATAGCCCTCGACGCCCTTCGCCGAATCCGTCGGCAGTTCGGCATTGTTGGCGACCAGCCAGTCCTTGTCGAAGATGAAGATGTTGGTGAGATCGTTGAGCAGCAGCGGGTATGGCCCGTTCAACACGATGTCGACTGTGTAGTCGTCGACCTTGCGGGCGTCCTTGTAGGCCGGGAGATTTCCCTTGAGCGGCGAGGTCTCGTGACTGACGCGCTTGAGCGACGCGACGACGTCATCCGCCGTAAAGTCGGCTCCGTTGTGGAACTTGACCCCCTTTCTCAGGCGGAAGCGCCAGACTTGTGGCTCGACTGTCTCCCAGCTTTCGGCCAATGCAGGCTCGATCTTGAGGTTCGCATCGTAGCGGACAAGACCCTCGTAGACGTGGTTGAGGACAGAGAGCGTGAAGGTTTCCCCGAAGGAATAGGGATCGAGAGATGCGATGTCGCGTGGGGCTCCCCACTTGAGGGTCGCGGCGCCTGCTGGAGCGGCAAGCAGCAGGACGGCAGCGGCGGCCAGGAGCCTGGATCTTGTGCGTTTCATAGTCTTCCTCCCATTATGTATCGGGTGTCTTAGACAGTGGAGCGTCCAGACGGTCAGTGTCCCTCTGTTGTTACCGCTGGAATGCTCCGCCGAGCGACGACGCTGGCGGACTTGTTCGGCCGCAGCCGCGTCAGGGCTTCGACTTGGGCGAGACCCGCATCGAAAGAGTTGATCAACGGGATACGGAACGTTCCCTGCAGATCATCAGTCATGTCCGCTACGGCGGCGCCGCCGATAATCACGGCGTCTGCGCCACGATCCAGAGCCTGCTCGATCACCGATGAAATCTGACGGAGAGCGAAGGTTCGATCTGCGGCCAAGTCCAAGGCTTGGCCGGGGACAGGGATAATGCCGAGGCAGCGGTCGTAGAGCGATGCCGCCTGGAGATAATCCTCGATCATGGCGGGCCAATGCTCGCCAACGGTGACGATCGCGTACCGGCGCGCGAGCTGGAGCGCGCACAGAACGGAAGCCTCCGCCATGCCGATAACCGGGAATGGAAGCGCCTCTCGAACGGCCGCGATACCCGGCTCCCCAAAGCAGGCGATCAGACACGCGTCGAGCCCAGGATCCTTTTCCGCGACGTCGCTGACCTTCTCAAGGATGGCATGGGCCGCAACGGTCACTTCAGTTCGTCTTGTAATGTAAGGGGAGCCGAAACCGGCAGTCTCTGCTCGAACGACCCATTCAGATCCGAGAACCGCACAGGCGCGCTGGTGCATCCGCACTGTCAGGTCGGCGGTGGTGTTGCCATTGATCAGGAGAAGCCGGCGCCATGAACCATTCATACAATAACTGTATACATGTATTGTATTCTCGACAATCCTCTTTTTGGCGCTCTCCTCCTGTGGATCAATTCCCGCAGAAATATACTGTCTGGCATCACAACATATTGATATAACTGAGTAAATTTTACATTGTGTGCCAGTGTACAAGTGAAATCGATTTTCAGCCGGAATGAGTCGAAAACCAGAGGCGCTTACTCAACTGCATCCCACCATGGCTGCTCAGCCGAGGACCGGTTGCACTGTTGCACAAGAGCAAATACTGTATACATAAGGCAGTGGGAGCGGTATATTTGCCCGTTGCGCCTGAGAGAGTCCGATGGATACGAAGTCATGGAAGTCCCGAGAGTCGTCTGCACAAAGTGCAGAGTCCAAGGACAAGAAGCCGACCGGGCCTAACTCTCGAAGCGATTCGGTTTACTCCGGCCTCCGCCGAGCCATCATCGAACAGGCCCTTCTCCCGGGCGACAAGCTGACGGAAGATCTGATCGGAGAGCGGTTCGGGGTGAGCCGCACGATTGTCAGAGCCGCCTTGGCGCGTCTCAATGCAGAGGGGCTGGTTGATCTGCCCCCCAATAAAGGCGCTGCCGTCGCACAGCCGAGTCTTTCTGAAGCCCATGACATTTTCGAGGCGCGAATGTGCGTCGAAAGACAGGTCCTGGCCCGCCTCGTCGAGAAGGTTACCGATCAGGATATTCGGCGGCTTGAGCAGCATGTAGGCCTGGAGGCCAAGGCCAGCGCACACGATGGAGCAGCCGCGATCCGTCTAGCCGGAGAATTCCATGTTCTTTTGGCGGAGCTTGCCGGCAACAGCGTTCTAGCCCGCTATGTCAATGAGTTGGCATCTCGTTGCTCTTTGATTCTCGCGCTCTACAGCCGCCCGCACTCCTCCGAGTGCTCGGTGAACGAGCACCAGCAGATCATTGACGCGCTTCGTGCCCGGGACGCCAGCTTGGCCATCTCGTCAATGGATCATCACCTGCATGCGGTCACCGAGCGTGCCCTGCTCCTCTCTGAAGCGGATACGCCGAGGGACATCAGATCCATTCTTGACCGTTACGCCCGCTGATCGGGCGAACACGAGCTCTATAATGTAGCTAGGTTCGGAACGAGTCCGTTCCTGCGCGCAATACCATCGACGCCTCGCTCCCCTGCGGGTGCCTCGCCTTGGGCGAACAGCTGCCGCGCCACTCGTTGAAGCATCGACTTTACAGAGACCGCCCGGCCTGATTGACGCACACAATAGTGTATGCAAAACTCTGTTTCCATTGTATTCAATTATAAGCCCGCCAGAGGGCATTGGAGGCTCACAATGAAAACAAGGCACATTGTCGGTCTGTCGGCCGCTGTCGGGATCCTGCTGAGCTTCTCCGCAGAGGCCAAGACTCTGCGGTGGTCATCGCCAACCGACCTCACCACCCTCGATCCGTATGCCCATACGGAGAGCTTCACGACCAGCATGCTGCACCACGTCTTCGATCCGCTGGTGCGCCGTGGCCGCAACCTTGAACTCGAGCCGGCCCTGGCCGTCAGCTGGAAGAACGTGAAGCCCGACACGTGGCGCTTCGAGTTGCGCAAGAACGTGAAGTTCCACAATGGCAACCCGTTCACCGCCGACGACGTGGTCGCCTCGTTCACACGCCTCCTCGACCCTGGCGCCCGCGCCCGCGGCAATATCGCGACTGTCGTCAGGGCCGAGAAGGTCGACGACTACACGGTCGACATCGTGACGAACGGCCCCTACCCGCTCTTGCTGAACGACCTTGCCGGCGTATACATCATGGACAAGGAGTGGATGGAGGCGAACGACGCCCTGAAGCCCGGCAACATCGCAACCGGTATCACCACGGCCGCTTCGACCTCCGCCGTCGGCACCGGCCCGTTCAAGGTCGAGTCCTACAAGCCCGACGCTGGAACCACCTTCGTGGTGAACCCCGATTGGTGGGACAAGCCCCAGCACAACATCGACCGCATCGAGTTCAAGCCTGTGAAGTCCGACGCAACCCGCGTGGCTGCGCTTCTTTCCGGCGAGCTCGACTTGATCGCCCCCGCGCCCCTGCAGGATCTGCAGCGCATCGGCGCTTCGTCCGGCTTCAAGGTGATCGAAGAGCCGTCTCTGCGTCTCATCATGCTCTCGCTTAACTTCGGGCCCGAACTTAAGGCGATGCCGGGTCAGAAGAACCCGATGCTTGACCTGAAGGTGCGCCAGGCCATGTGGCACGCCATCGACTTCGAGGCGATCAAGAAGCGCGTCATGCGCGACAAGTCCCGCAGCACCGGCACCCTCGTGGCGCCACCGGTGCCCGGCTATTCCAAGGACAATGATCAACCCTTCGGCTACGACCCTCAGAAGGCGAAGCAGATTCTGGCCGAGGCGGGCTATCCGAACGGGTTCAAGACCAAGCTGAACTGTCCAAACGACCGGTACATCAATGACGAACAGATCTGCATCGCCATCGCGTCGATGTGGACCAAGGTCGGCATCCAGACCGAACTGCAGACCGAATCCCGCGCTACCTATTTCCCGCGGCAGGATCGGGGTGAGTTCGACGTCTCCATGGTCGGCTGGGCAACGTTGCCGCCCATGGACGGCTTCAGCGTGCTCGCCTCTCTGCTGACCGACAAGAAAGAAGGCTACGGCGGCTCCAATTCCAGCGGCTACACCAACTCGCAGATCGAGGAACTGACGCGCAAAGCCGCGGTCGAACTCGATGAGGAGAAGCGCCGGTCTATGCTGATTGAGGCTCTGAAGGTCGCTCGTGACACGGTGGCCTACATCCCCATCCACCAGCAGCCGGTGGCCTGGGCCGCCCGCGACGGCGTCGAGGTCCCTCAGTTCCCGGACGAATACGTCCGCCTGTGGTACGCCAACATCAAGTAAGCCCTCCCACAAAGGACTCGCGGCCCGTCTTCAGCAAGGAGGCGGGCTGCCAGAGATGGTCATGCTGAAAGTCCTTCTCTCTCGACTCGGGCAAGCGCTTCTCGTGATGCTCGTCGTCTCGGCCGTATCATTCGTGATGTTCCGGTTCGTCGGCGATCCCGTTGCGGCCATGTCGCGCGAGAATGCCACCGTCGAGGAGAAGGCCGAGCTGCGGAGTTCGCTTGGCCTCGATCAGCCCGTCGTCGCCCAGTACGGGCGTTTCCTTGCACGGACTGTCCAGGGCGACCTCGGCATCAGCTATCGCAACCAGCGGCCCGTCACGGAGCTCATCGCCGAGCGTCTGCCGGCGACGCTGGAACTCGTCATCATCGCAACGATCCTTTCCCTGTCCCTGGGGATCCCGCTCGGAGTTCTCTGTGCCCTGAAGCCCAACGGGATCGCAGCACGGCTGGTGCAGGCCCTCTCCCTCATCGGTATTTCAACGCCGACATTCGTAACCGGAATTGTTCTCATCCTGGTCTTCGCGGTCACTCTGGGCTGGCTGCCTTCATTCGGTCGTGGACACATCGTCAATCTAGGCTGGTGGTCCACGGGGTTCCTCACCGCGAGCGGTCTGAAATCACTCCTGCTGCCGGGCATCACGCTCGCCCTCTACCAGCTGACCTTGATCATGCGCCTCGTTCGGGCGGAGATGATCGACGTGCTGTCTAGCGACTACATCCGTTTCGCCCGAGCACGCGGCTTGCCCTCCCGCTACATTCATTTCCGGCTGGCCTTACGCAATGCCCTGATGCCCGTTATCACCGTTACGGGCCTGCAGATCGGCTCCCTCATTGCCTTCGCCATCGTCACCGAGACGGTGTTCCAATGGCCGGGTATGGGCCTGCTCTTCATCCAAGCCGTGAGCTTTGCCGACATCCCCGTCATGGCAGCCTATCTGCTCTTTGTGGGCCTGCTTTTCGTCCTCATCAACACCGTGGTCGACATCCTCTATGCGGTAGTCGATCCGCGCCTGCGTGCGAGGTCCGCATGAACACGCTCACCACCTCTCCAGGTCTCCTCACCCGCATTGGTGCGCCGATCTCCGTGATGATCGCAGCGGTTCTGGCGCTCGTCATCATCGCCTCCGCCTTGCTAGCCTCGCGGATCGCACCGTACGATCCTACCGATCTCGCATCCTTTGAGCTGATCAATGCCGAACTGCCGCCCGCCTTCACGGCCGATGGAGATGCCCGCTTCCTTCTCGGCACCGACAATCAGGGGCGGGATCTCCTGTCAGCCATGCTCTACGGCGCGCGCGTCTCCATCGCGATCGGCGGCGGCGCGGTTCTCGTGGCGGCGACCCTCGGCGTGATCCTGGGACTGCTCGCAGGATACTACGGCGGAAAAGTGGATGCGGTGATCATGCGGATTGCCGACATCATCCTGAGCTTTCCCACTATCCTGCTCGCCCTGCTGGTGAGTGGTGTCGCCCGTGCTCTCTTCCCCAGCGCTGCGGCAGCCGAATGGGCGCCGGTCATTCTCATCTGCGCCATCGCAATCCATGAATGGGTGCAGTATGCCCGTACGGTGCGGGCCGCAACGATGGTCGAGACGGCCAAGGACTACGTGCGCGCTGGCAAGGTCATCGGCCTTCCCGCCTATCGCATCATGCTCCGGCACATCCTGCCGAACGTGATGAGCCCGGTTTTGGTGATCTCCACGATCAATCTCGCTGCGGCCGTGCTGACGGAGGCCACCCTGTCCTTCCTGGGCGTCGGCATGCCGCCGACTTATCCCTCGCTCGGCACGCTCATCCGCGTCGGCAACGAGTTCGTCTTTTCAGGCATCTGGTGGATCGCCCTGTTCCCCGCCCTCACCCTGGTGGTCCTGGTGCTGGCAGTGAACATCGTCGGCGACTGGCTCCGCGACCGGTTCAATCCCAAACTGCGGGTGAAACGATGAGCCTTCATAAACCGCCTGTCCTCGCCATCGATGGCCTAAGGGTGGAATATCCTCTCGCCAATGGGTCAGTCTTTACCGCCGTCGAGAGCGCGTCCCTGATCATTCAGCCTGGTGAGATCCATGCCCTCGTCGGTGAATCGGGCGCGGGCAAGACCACCATCGGCAACGCAGTGATGGGATTGCTCGAGAAACCGGGCCGCATTGCCTCCGGCACGATTCACATCGGTGGCAAACCGTTCGATCCTGCCAGAGGGTCTGCTGAGGGAGTCGTGCTCGGACGTGACGTCGGCGCGGTCTTCCAGGACCCCATGACGAGCCTCAACCCACTGTTCACAGTGGAAAGCCAAATCACCGAAACCATGCGGGCGCATCTCAAGCTCGATCGGGCAGAAGCCCGCACGCGCGCCATGCAGCTTCTCGAGGCGGTGGGCATTCCCGAGCCGCAGCGCCGACTCAAAGCCTATCCGCATCAACTCTCGGGCGGTCAGCGCCAGCGGGTCGTCATCGCCGCTGCCCTGTCCTGCGACCCGAAGCTCGTGGTCGCGGATGAACCGACAACCGCTCTGGATGTTTCCGTCCAAGCTCAAATCCTTAAGCTGTTGCGCGATCTCGCTGACCAGCGCGGCATCGGCATCCTGCTGGTGACCCACAACATGGGTGTCGTAGCGCAGATTGCCGATCGGGTGACTATCATGCATCGCAGCAAGGTGGTCGAAACGGGGCCGACGGTCGAGGTTCTGCGTCGCCCGAAAGCGCCTTATGCGAAGGCGCTGATCGGCGCCGTTCCGCGGATCGACATGAAGCTGGAACGTTTTCCCGTGTTAGGCGAGGAGGGCAAGGGGCGCGCAGCCGAGGCCCGGGCAGCTCTGCGCGCGAAGACGGAGCGCAAAGACGACCTCGCCGAGGGCACTCCCATTCTGTCTGCCGAGAATCTGCGTGTCGATTACGTCACCAGCGGCTGGCTCCCTGGTTCGAAGGGCCATCAGTTCCGCGCCGTCGACGATGTGAGCTTCTCGGTTAGCAGCGGCGAAGTCTTTGGCCTCGTAGGCGAGTCGGGTTGCGGCAAGACCACCATTGCAAACGTCATCTCGGGGCTCCTCACGCCAACATCCGGACGAGTGGTCTATCGTGGTCAGACGATCGCGGGGGAAGGTGCGACGCGGCGGGTTGGCCCCTTGCGTCAAGCCATTCAGATGATCTTTCAGGATCCCTACTCGTCTCTCAACAGCCGCATGCGCATCGGATCGATCCTGGCCGAGCCTATCCTGTTCTACCATCTCGCGTCCTCAAAGGCCGAGGCCGAGAGCGATGTCGCGCAGCTGATCGAGGCGGTCGGGCTTGAGGCCGACGCGGCCCAACGCTTCCCGTACGCGTTCTCGGGCGGCCAGCGCCAGCGCCTGTCAATCGCCCGTGCCCTGGGGGCAAGACCCAGGCTCATGGTGTGCGACGAGCCCACCTCCTCCCTTGATGTCTCAGTACAGGCCCAGATCCTGAACCTGCTCAAAGATCTGCGCGACGCCACCGGGCTGACGCTGCTACTCATCAGCCATGACCTAGCGGTGGTGCGGCAGATGTGCGACCGCGTGGCCGTGATGAGACGCGGAAAGCTGGTGGAAGAGGCTAACACCGAGACGCTCTTCAACGCACCGCAGCACTCGTATACGCGGGAATTGCTGTCTCTCGTTCCGACCCTCGACCACATTCGCGGTGAGACCGAAGCCGCCTGACCCGACCGGAGTTTTCTGAATGGCCGACATCATCATCACCCATGGCATCGTGGTCACGATGGATCCGACCCGTCGCGTGATCGAAGACGGCGCTGTTGCGATCAGCAAAGACAGGATCGTCGCCGTGGGATCGACCAGCGAGGTCCTGGCAGCGCATCAGGCGCCAGTGATCATCGACGCCACAAACAAGATCGTCATGCCCGGGCTCATCGATGGCCACGCCCATGCCGGACATGGGCTGATCAAGACTATGGGTGGCGGCGACAGCGAGCAATGGTATCAAGCCTGCGAGGCGGCCTATACGGTCGCGTCAACGCCCGAGTTCTGGCGCGCCGAGGCACGACTTGCGTCGCTCGAGAGACTTCGGTTCGGCGTCACGACTGGTGTTTCCCTGCTCGGCGGTGGCGACACGATCCTGCGCACCGACGAGCCTGTCTACGGCGATGCCCATTGCGAAGGCGTGCGCGAGGTCGGCACGCGTTCGGTCGTGGCGGTTGGCCCAACGCGACCGCCGCATCCTCGCACCTATGCACGCTTCGTCGATGGAAAGACAGTGGAGCGACCCGTCAGCTTCGAGGAGCAGCTCGAGACCTGCCGGACGCTGATCAAAACAAGGCACGGCAGTCACGGCGGCCGTCTCAACATTGCCCTCATCACGCCAACCCTGCGGGATGAACATCGGGAACAGCTCGGCGAGGCGAACCTGATGGAAGCCCGTCGCCAAACGAAGATAACCGCCGATCTGGCGCGCGAGGTCGGCCTTGTCTTCACCCAGGATGGCCATACCAGGGGCAGTGTCGCTTATGCCAAGGAGCTCGGGATCCTGGGGCCGAATGCGCTCCTGTCGCACTCGACCGATCTGTCGGAGGATGAGATCCGGATCGTGGCCGATACTGGAACGAGCATCGCTCACAACCCGAGCGCGATCGCCTCGATTCTCGGTCGCTGTCCTGTTCCCGAGCTTCTCGAAGCGGGAGCCAATGTCTGCCTCGGGTCTGACGCCACGGCGCCGGACCGGTCGGGCGACATGTTCCGTCACATGCAGCAATGCATGCATTACCACCGGACCTACTTCAAGGATCCGACCTGGTTGCCGCCAGGCCGTGTGCTGGAGATGTGCACGATCGACGGCGCCAAGGCGCTCGGGATGGAAAAGGACATCGGATCCCTCGAAGTCGGCAAGAAGGCGGACGTGGTGCTGCTGGATTTGCGCCGCCCGCATCTCTATCCGCTCAACATGCCGCTCTTCCGGCTCATCTACTTCGCCAACGGCAATGATGTGGAAACCGTGATCGTCGACGGCCGCATCGTTCTTCAGGGCCGCAAGGCCATGTTCGTCAACGAGGACGAAGTGCTCGACGATGCGCAGCGCGAGACGGAGGCGATGCTCGATCGGACCGGCTTCCGGTTCATGCTGGAGACGCCAGCGATGTTCTGGAAGCATGTCCGAGCAACAGACCAGATCGAGCACTAACCCCTGTGGCGCGATGCTCGCTCCGACGCAATATTGCGGTGTTCATGAATTGCGACGCGTCGAGTCCCCTGCTCACCAAATGACGCTGTTCTACCGGGTGAGGCCGCCGCACACGCCAGCCCACCCACTAAGATGATGTTGAGTCTCTGTCATGGACAAGGTTTGTCTGCAGCCCGCTAAAAGGCACTCTTCCGCCTCTCTCCTCATGACGGGCATGGCGGCATGTCTGCTGATTGCGGCGTTCAATCTGCGCCCCGCTCTCACCAGCGTGGCAACGATGCTTGCCGAGATCCAGAATGGCCTTCCTGTGAGCAGCGTCTGGACAGGCGTTCTGACGACCCTTCCCGTGCTCTGTTTTGGAGCCTTCGGCCCCTTGGCTCCCCTTCTGTCACTCCGCCTGGGTACGGAAAGAGCCATTTTCCTGCTGCTGTTGCTTCTCGCGGGAGGGCTTGGGCTCCGGATCCTCCCATATGCCGGAACTCTTATGTTCAGTGCATTGATGGCTGGAGCAGCGATCGGCATGGTCGGCGTCCTCTTGCCGGTCATCATCCGCAGGGATTTTTCACAACGGGTTGGTCTGGTGACGGGGCTTTACACGATGGTGCTGAGTCTCGGTGGCGCCAGTGCCGCTGGCGCAACCCCGATGATAGAACACGCGGCACGAAGCTGGACATGGGCTCTGGCTTTCTGGGGCGCTCCTGCCCTTCTGGCCGCGATGCTGTGGTCCGCCTTATCCTTCAGAACAATCGGAGCAAGTCGAACCGCGCGGCTTCCTCCATTCTCCGTTCTGCTCCGCGATCCGGTCGCTTGGCATGTCACTATTTTCATGGGCCTACAGGCATCTCTGGCCTTCATTGTTCTCGGGTGGCTTCCAACCTTGCTCCGTGACCGCGGCCTGACTGTTGTGGATGCCGGTCTGGTGACTTCGGTATCGATCATGGCTCAAGCGGCAACGGCCCTCTTGGTGCCGATGCTCGCGACACAGAAGCTCTCCCCATCCATCCTTGTAATGGCCGTCCTGACCGCCACGGGTGTGGGTTTTCTCGGCCTTCTCTATGCTCCTGTCGAAACCAGACTCCTTTGGGCGGCGCTCCTGGGTCTCGGACAGGGCGGGCTATTTGGGCTTGCTCTCCTCTTCATCTCGCTCCGTTCGCCCTCTGCTGAGGCGGCAGCGATGCTCTCAGGGATGTCTCAGAGCATAGGCTATCTTGGCGCGTCATGCGGGCCGTTCGCCGTCAGTCTCCTGAGAGGCATCTCGAACCGGCTGGAGGGGCCTGTTCTTCTGTTTGTTTCTATCGTGGTTTTGTGCATCTGGTCCGGCCTGCAGGCGGCCGGTCCAGAGCAAGTACGACTTTCCCGAGCGAGCTTAAACGACTGAGACGGGCCTTCGGGTCAAGTTCCCCTTGCTGAGCTTCAATCCATCTGCCTAAATTACACAGAGAATAAAGGCTGAACCACATCACAGCCCAATCGTCGGAGGAACCATTGATCGATTATGATCTGGTCGTCAAAGGCGGAAACGTTGTCACCTCCGAGGGCGTCTCGACCATGGATGTGGCAATTCACAATGGCCAGATTGTTGCGCTCGGCCGGAGCCTTCAGCAGGGACGGCGCACCATTGATGCCACGGACAAGCTCGTTCTTCCCGGCGGGGTGGACGCCCACTGTCACATTCAGCAGATCTCCGGTAGCGGGATGATGAATGCCGATACATTCGAGACAGCCACTCGCTCTGCCGCTTTCGGTGGCACGACAACCGTGATTTCCTTCGCGGCCCAGCATCGGGGGGACAGTTTACGCGAGGTTGTCGAGAACTACTCGCGCCTCGCTGCAGCCGGCGCAGTCACGGATTATGCCTTTCATCTGTGGATTTCCGACCCGACTCCGGAGACGCTGGAGCAAGATCTACCGAGGCTGATCGAAGCCGGACATCGCTCGATCAAGATCTTCATGACCTATGACCGCGTACGTCTCCTCGACGAGGAGGTGCTTGATGTAATGATGGTCGCCCGCAAGCATGGAGCTTTAGTCTGCGCTCATGCCGAGAACCACGGCATGATCAAATGGATGGCCGAAAGACTTGTGTCCCGCGGCTATGTTGAGCCAAAGTACCACAGCGTTAGCCATCCGCGGGCATGCGAGATTGAGGCGTTCGAGCGGCTTTTTCGCTTCTCCCAGCTTCTCGATCAGCCCATCATGCTGTTCCATGTCTCCACCGCAGAGGGCGCCGCTGCGATCAGACGAGCGCGCGGCGAAGGCATCAAGGTCTTTGCCGAAACCTGTCCGCAATACCTGTTTCTCACGGCGCAGGACCTGGATCGGCCGGATCTCGAGGGCGCCAAATGGATGTGCAGCCCTCCCCCACGCTCCACGGCGGATCAGGAGGCACTGTGGCGAGCGCTTGATCTCGGCGACCTTCAAATTGTCTCCTCCGACCATGCGCCCTACAGATTCGATGCCAGCGGCAAGCTTTCCGCTGGCCCCAACCCAGATTTCAAGCAGATCGCAAACGGGCTGCCGGGGCTCGAAACTCGCCTGCCGCTTCTGTTCGACGCCATGGTGAGCCAGGGAAGGTCGAGCCTTGAGAAGTTCGTCGAGCTGACGGCGACGGCCCCGGCGAAGATCTATGGCCTTCACCCCCGTAAGGGAGCCATCGCGGTGGGCGCAGATGCGGACATTGCAATCTGGGATGCCAATCGCGAAGTGACGCTCACGGACGACGGGCTGCACGACAATGTCAGGTATAACCCCTTTGCCGGCCGCAGGCTGCGAGGCTGGCCAGAAATGGTTCTGCTGCGAGGGAATGTGATTATCGCCGATGGAGCGCTTTGTGCCGCACCAGGATCCGGTCAGCTGCAGCTACGCGGGTGCGCCGCATCCATGAAGCCGACGGGAAGGCTGAGCCCTGAATTCGATCCCGCCACCAATTTTGGCGCGCAGCTCCTGTGACCCGCTTCGTCAACTCTCCGGCAGCCAGTTGGCTGCTTCCCATCCAGCACATCTTCATCGTCTCGGTACATCATGACTGACACAATAACGGTCGTTCGCAACGCAGCTTGGGTCGTTGCTTGGAATGAAGCCTCCTCTCAGCATGTGTACATGCAGGATGTTGACGTGGCGTTCTCCAGGGCCGGAATTCTGCATGTGGGGCCCAACTATGAGGGCCGCGCCGATCATGTGATCTCCGGGACATCCGCCATGATCATGCCCGGCCTCGTGAACATCCACTGCCACTCCGGGGACGAGCCCATCGCCAAGGGCTTGTTCGAGGATGTCGGAACTGCGGCTCTATGGGGCAACGCCCTTTACGAGTACTCTGCGCTGATTGATGCAGATGCGGATGCTAAGGCCGCCTGCCAGACGGTGATGCTGTGCGATCTGATGCGCAGCGGCGTCACCACCTGTCTCGATATCGCATCGCCTCATTCCAGATGGCTTTCCCTCGCCGTCGAAAGCGGCATGCGGGCCTACCTAGCGCCAGGATTTCGCGAGGCGAGCTGGCGCATGGCTGGAAGCCATCGTCTCGATTTCGAGTGGAACAAGGCGCAAGGGCGCGAACGTTATGCAGAGGCACTTGCTTTTGTGGATCAAGCCCGCGCTCATCCCAGCGGCCGCATCGATGGCGTGGTCGCGCCATCACAGATCGAGACGTGCTCGGAGGAACTGATCCAGGACGCTGTCGCCGAAGCACGCCGCCGTGGGATGCGCATCACCATCCACGCGGCCCAGACCATGGCCGAGCATGAGGAATTGCTGCGCAGAACCGGCGAAACGGCTCCTGCCCTCCTAGAGCGTCTGGGGGTCCTTGGCCCGGACCTGATCCTGGGCCATTGTATCTTCCTCGATCACCATTCCTGGACCCGGCAACGCAGCCGTGACGACCTCACCCGGCTTGCCCGAAGCAGCACGTCCGTCGCCCATTGTCCCGTCACCTTCGCACGCAGCGGTATGACGCTGGAAAGCCTTGGCGCCTACCGCCGCTCGGGCGTGAATCTCGGCATCGGCACCGACAGCTATCCCTTCAACATGCTGGAAGAGATGCGAGAGGCCCTGATCTGTTCGCGCATCGCCGGGCGAAGCGTCTTCGATCTCGATACAGCGGGCCTGTTCTCCGCCGCCACCATCGGCGGAGCGAAGGCCCTTGGCCGCGCTGACATTGGACGGCTGGCTCCTGGCGCCAAAGCAGACCTGGCGATTGTGGACCTGACTCATCCGACCATGCAGCCGGTCCATGATCCGCTGCGCAATCTGATCCACTGCGCCGCCGAGCGTGCCATTCGGGACGTCTATGTCGATGGGCAAGCCGTCGTCAGGGATCACCGTGTAGCCAACCTTGACTATGAAGGCGCGGTACGAGAGCTGCGGGATGCGCAAAGGCGTGCGTCCAAATGCGCCGAGCAGAGCGATCCGCAAGGCCGCCCCTTAAGCGTGCTCGCTCCCTATTCCCTTCCGCTACTGGCTTGAGGCTGAGACCGCCATGGGATCTTCGGTCTATGTCATCAACCCCAATTCCTCACAATCTGTGACGGCATCGATCGATAGGGCTGTGGCTCCCCTGAGAAGCACCGATGGGCCGGACATCATCTGCATTGGCTTGGCGGAGGGTCCGCCCGGGATCCAATCGCAAGGGGACGTGGACGGCGTGATCGTGCCCCTGTTGCGCAAGAGCTCCGAGCTTGAGGAGAGCGCAGCTGCCTTTGTGATCGCCTGTTTCTCGGATCCTGGTCTCCATGCCTTGCGCGAACAGAGCCGCCATAGGGTTTACGGCATCGCCGAATGCGGGGTTCTGACTGCTCTCACACTTGGGCAACGCTTTGGCGTCATTGCTATTCTCCCCACCTCTGTTCCGCGCCATCTTCGCTATTTCGGCGCGATGGGAGTTATGGACCGTTTTGCAGCTGACCTGCCGATTGGACTTGGTGTTGCGGAGCTTTCCGATGAAGAGCGCACCCTAAGCCGCATGATCGACGTGGGCCGCAGATTGAAGACGGTCCATGGCGCCGACGTCCTGGTGATGGGGTGCGCTGGCATGGCCCGCTACCGCGCGTCCGTCGAGGAGACAGTCGGCATTCCTGTCGTCGAGCCTACTCAGGCTGCTGTCGCTATGGCTGTCGGCCATGTTCGTCTATCGCAAGCTCCCGCATGCTCGCTGAACTTGTAGTATGTTGAATCTCTCTGACCTGGAGTCTGAAATGACCAGTGCTGCCCCCAAGACGACGCTCTTCCGGAACTGCGATTGGATTGTCGCATGGGATGCAGAAGCGCGATCCCATGTCTACCTCCGCAACGCGGATTTCGTGATTCGGGGCGCCGATGTCATCCATGTCGGAGAGGGATATACCGGTACAGCTGACGCCGAGGTGGATGGGCGCCGGATGATGATCATTCCAGGCTTCGTCGACGTGCACAGCCACCCTGGTCATGAACCTGGCTGGAAGGGCATGCTGGAAGAGTTGGGCAGCCCGCGCCTCGGTCAGAGCTCGCTGTACGAGTTCATGCCGGTCTTCCAGATCGGGCCCGAGTACACCCGCCCGGCTCTTCGTGTCGCGACATCGGAGTTGTTGAAAAGCGGCGTAACGACCATCTGCGACCTCGGCAGACCCCGCGACAGCTGGGCCGACGAATATGCCGAGACGGGAATTCGCGCCGTGCTCTGGGGAATGTTCCGGTCCGGCCCCTGGAAGACCACCAATGGGCACTCGGTCGAGTATGATCTCGATCCGGCTACTGGGGACAGACTGTTGCGTGAGGCCATCGAGATCGCCGATGCCGCGTCGAAGCATCCAAGCGGACGCATCACAGGATTTATCAGCCCGGCTCAGATCGATACCTGCACAGAAGGGCAGATCCGCGATGCGCTGGATGCGGCACGCGATCGGAACCAGCCGATTCAAATCCACGCCGCCCAGAGCATCGTGGAATTCCAGGAGATCATGCGCCGCTATGGCTGTACGCCGATTGAATGGCTGGACAAGATCGGTGCCCTCGGACCGGACACGATCATCGGCCACTGCATCTTCCTGAACGATCATCCCTGGATCCATTGGCCCCATGCCAACGACTTCGAGCGTCTGCGCGACAGCGGCGCTCAGGTTGCGCACTGCCCCGTCGTCTTCGCCCGTCGCGGCATTGCCCTGAACACCCTTAGCCGCTACGCAAAGGCGGGCATCCCGTGCGGGATCGGCACGGACAGTTTCCCGCACAATATGCTCGATGAACTGCGTATGGCCTGCTACGCAGGCCGCATCGTTGCTGGAAGCTTCACGGCTGCGACCACGCATGACGCATTCATGGCTGCTACGGCCGTCGGCGCCGACATGATCCGCCGTCCCGATCTCGGGCGTCTTGCCCCCGGCTGCAAAGCGGATTTCTCGGTCGTCGACATGAGTAATCCCTACATGCAGCCCGACTACGAACCCATTCGCAGTCTTGTCTACTCCGCCAATGATAGAGCCATCAAGGATGTCTATGTCGATGGCCGTCAGGTCGTTCGCGACGGAGGAGTGCTTGATTTTGACATCAGCGAGGATCTTGAGATGCTGCGCAGAGGACAGGCCGAGGCGATTGCGGCGGCGCCCCAGCGTGACTGGGCCGGTCGAGGCTTGGAGCAACTGAGCCCACGAGTGTTTCCTATCCGGGGCTGACGAGAGAACAGGCAATGACATCCCAAACAGTTCAGGCCGCCCGCGACCCGCAGACCGAATCCGCCGTGCAGATGATCGACGTGCACAAGTGGTATGGCGAGTTCCACGTGCTGCGCGACATCAACCTCAACGTGCGCCGGGGCGAGCGCATCGTCATCTGCGGCCCGTCCGGCTCCGGCAAGTCCACGATGATCCGATGCATCAACCGCCTGGAAGAGCACCAGAAGGGGCGCATCATCGTCGACGGAACCGAGCTGACGAACGACCTCAAGCGCATCGACGAGGTGCGGCGCGACGTCGGCATGGTGTTCCAGCACTTCAACCTCTTCCCCCATCTCACGATCCTCGAGAACTGCACGCTCGCGCCGATCTGGGTGAAGAAGATGCCCAAGAAGGAGGCGGAAGAGGTCGCGATGCACTACCTGACCCGGGTCAAGATCCCCGAGCAGGCGAACAAGTACCCGGGCCAGCTGTCCGGCGGTCAGCAGCAGCGCGTGGCGATCGCCCGTTCGCTCTGCATGAGCCCGAAGATCATGCTGTTCGACGAGCCGACCTCCGCTCTCGATCCCGAGATGGTCAAGGAAGTGCTCGACACCATGGTGGGCTTGGCTGAAGAAGGCATGACCATGCTCTGCGTCACCCACGAGATGGGCTTCGCCCGCCAGGTGGCCGACCGGGTGATCTTCATGGATTACGGACAGATCGTGGAAATGAACACGCCCGACGAGTTCTTCAAGAACCCGCAGCACGAGCGCACCAGGCTCTTCCTGTCCCAGATCCTGCACTGAAATCTGCCTTATCCTTAGAGAGATTGCTTCGGCCACCTGTTCTGAAAATCCTCGAAAGGTGCGCCGTCCGTGAGGACAGTATCGGCTTTTGATAAGAAGGTCATAGAGCACTCGCGCAACAAAAAAGAAGTTGCAACGCAAGTCCACGAAGTCGAGCATACCTTTTATCAAGCGAACAGGACCTTAAATGCTCTACTGCGGGAAAATCTACGCTTGAAAATCTGGTTATTTCAGGGCTAGCTTCAGTTGTTAGCGACCAGATAAGGCGCGAAGGAGGGAGTGAAATGATAAGATCAAAGGTTAAGGCCCACTGGCTTGCAATGGGCCTCATTGTCAGCGTTGCTGCGGTGTCCGCCGCACCAGCATCCGCTCAAACGACACTTGAGACTGTCAAAAAGCGCGGCAAGATTCTCTGCGGCGTGTCGCCCGTTGCCCCAGGCTTCTCCTATGCCGATGACAAGGGCGTTCGACGCGGATTCGACATCGATATCTGTCGTGCGGTATCGGCTGCGGTCTTCGCCGACCCTGACAAGGTCGAATATGTTCCGCTCAACACCAACGTACGCTTTCAGGCTGTTCAGTCGGGTGAGGTAGATATTCTCTCTCGCCAGAACACTTGGAGCTTTTCACGTGACGCATCCCTTGGCCTCGATTTCGGGCCCGTGGTGTTCTATGACGGCCAGGGTCTGATGGTTCCGGCCAAGCTCAACGTGAAGAGCGCTGGCGAACTTGCCGATGCAGCAATCTGCCTGCTGCCCGGCACCACGACGCTCCAGAACCTGGAGGACTTCTTCCGGCCCAGGAACATCAAGTACGAATCCGTCGTGTTTGAAAACTCCGATGAGTGGCGGAATGCCTTCTTCAATGGACGTTGCGATGCGATCACGACAGACCGCTCGGACCTTGCTTCCGTGCGCGCCATAGCCAACGACCCCTCGCAATATGTAGTTCTACCCGAGACCATCTCAAAAGAGCCGCTTGCTCCGACGATCCGCCAGAACGATCCCAACTGGCGCGACATCCTGAACTGGTCGATCTACACCCTCATCGGGGCCGAGGAGAAGGGCGTAACTCAGGCCAATGTCGATGAGCATCTCAAGAGCGAGGATCCGGAAGTTCAGCGGATGCTCGGCGTGAACGGCGACTTCGGAAAGATGCTCGGCCTCGACGACAAATGGGCCTACAACATCATCAAGTCCGTCGGAAACTATGGAGAGGTCTTCGACCGCAATCTGGGTCCGAAGACCCGGCTGGGTCTTTCACGCGGTCCCAATGAGCTTTGGACAAAGGGTGGCCTGCTTTACTCGCCGCCATTCCGGTAATCTGAGATTGACGGGCGGCCGCAAGGCTGCCCGTTTCCCCCTCGGCACTCTCCGGGAAGGACTATCATGCGCGTCGATGCGTTGAGCGGGACGAGGCTTCTCTACAACCTTCGCTTCCGAGCTATCCTTTATCAAGTGCTCGCCGTTGGAAGCATCTTGTTTCTGGGACTCTACCTTTTTTCAAATGTCTCGCAGAAGCTTGAAGAGCAGAATATTGCGACAGGCTTCGCGTTCTTGAGCCGCGAGGCAGGATTCGTTATCAGCCAGACACTGATCGACTACAAGCCGACCGATACCTATGGCCGGGCCATTTTGGCCGGCATCGTCAACACGGTCTGGGTTTCGGCCTGGAGCGTCGTGCTGGCCACGCTCATCGGCTTATTCGTCGGCATTGCCCGCCTCTCGCGCAATCCGCTCCTTGCCTTGCTTTCCTTTCTCTATGTGGAGGCGCTCCGGAATGTGCCTCTCCTGCTCTATCTCTTCCTCTGGTATGCCCTGATCGTTACGGGCCTGCCGGGTGTCCGCGAGGCATGGGAGGTTATCCCCCATGTCTTCCTCAGCAATAGCGGGCTGAGTGTGCCGTCCTTGACGTGGACGAGCGCCCATACAATCGTCCTTGCCGCGCTGGTCCTCGGAGGAATCCTGGCAGTTGCTGTGCACCGTCGCGCCACCGCCGAGCGGATCAGAACCGGCAAGGAGCGGATCACTTGGCCCTTGACGGCTCTGGCACTTCTGATCCCGCCCGTTCTCGCGCTTCTGATCGTTCAGCCTGATCTCGCGGTGAGCCTTCCCGAGAAGGGGCGCTTCCGTCTGACGGGTGGCGCCCAGCTCAGGCCTGAGTTCACCGCTCTACTTGTTGGCCTTGCTCTTTCTGCTTCGGCCGGCATCGCCGAGATTGTACGAAGCGGCATTCTTTCGGTGCACAAAGGACAATGGGAAGCGGCCCGGGCTCTGGGGCTGAGAGATGGCCTGACTATGCGCCTCGTTGTTCTTCCCCAGTCGCTTCGGGTGATCATCCCTCCGCTGACCAGCAGCTACTTGAGCCTCTTCAAGAACTCATCGCTGGCCATTGCCATTGGATATCCTGATCTCGTGATGGTTTCGAACACGACCATGAACCAGACCGGACAGGCGATCGAAGGAATCGCGATCTTCATGCTGGTCTATCTCGGCCTGTCGATTTCGATTTCCGTATTTATGAACTGGTACAATAGCCGTGTCGCGCTAAAGGAGCGCTAGGCCATGACGACTGCGACCGACATTGCCGAAGCGCAACTGAAGATGCCTGTCCAGCGCGAGCCGGATGTGGGGCGTCGCATGCTTCGACGCACGCTCAAGCCCCTCATCGGGACCCCTGCTAATGCAGTGATCACACTGGTTTGTCTTTGGATCCTGTGGCTTGGAGCAAAGGGCGCTTACGGCTGGCTCGTGACCCGAGCCGTGACAGAGGGAGGGGCGCAAGCCTGCAAAGTGGGGCAAGGGGCCTGCTGGCCCTTCTATGAAGCAAAGCTCCGCTTCATGATCTTCGGCATCTACCCTTACGATGAACATTGGCGCGTCCTGCTGGCGATGATCCTCTTCCTGAGCGCGATCATCATTACGATGATCCCACGTTTCTGGAGCAGGATGCTTCTCGTTCTCTGGGGCACGACGATTGTGGCAACGGCGGTGCTGATCGGGGGCGGCGTTTTCGGTCTCACCTATGTACCGACCACGCAATGGAGCGGCTTGCCGCTTTCCTTCCTGCTCTCGGCAGTCGGGCTGGCACTCGGGTTCCCTCTTGGAGTCGTGCTGGCTCTGGCCCGTTCCTCGAAGCTTCCCGCGGTGCGGGTGATCGCTATCGTCTTCATCGAGGTGATCCGAGGCGTCCCACTGATCAGCATCTTGTTCATGGCTTCCGTCATGTTGCCCCTCTTCATGCCGAGCGGCATCACGGTGGACAAGCTGCTGCGGGCGCAGATTGCGATCATCATCTTCGCTGCCGCTTATATTGCGGAGGCAGTCCGTGGTGGCTTGCAGGCGATCCCACGAGGACAGTACGAAGCCTCAAGTGCGATGGGGCTCCACTACTGGCAGGCTATGCGGCTCGTTGTTCTGCCACAAGCCTTGAAGATCTCGATTCCACCGCTGGTGAATATTTCAATAGGCTTCTTTCAGGACACGACGCTTGTCACGATCATTGGCCTTCTGGATTTCCTCTCCACCGTTCGCACGGCGATGCAGGATCCGAACTGGGTCGGCATCGCAGTGATGGAAGGCTATGTCTTCGCTGCTGTGGTGTTCCTGATTTTCTCCTATGGAATGGGCGCTTATAGCCGTTTCCTGGAGCGTCGCATGCGTCTTGGATACGACTGATGAACTTGAGGGATCTATCCACTCAGTTTGTTCAACTCACCCTATGCCAAAGGCCTCTCGAGCTATCGAGAGGCCTCTCAGTTTTGCTGTTCGTGATGCGGAGAGCTGTTTCACGCAGCACTGCCGCGCGATGCCCCTTGGCAAGGTCCGTGGCCTGATAGGTCCAATTCATGAGCTCAATTGCAGCAACTCCGAAGGGAGCGTCGCTCCGTGCAGAGCCAGGGCCGACGAAGCTTCCATTGCGGCCCGACGCGCCCCAGCCAACCGCTCCGCCTCAAAAACCACGATGGAGATCTCATTGCAGAATGTCGGCCATCGATTGATCGAGAATTTGCAGCAGCAGATCCGCATGTTCGCGCTTGAAGATCATCGAGGGGCGGAGCTTGATGACATTGTCGTAAGGTCCGTCGGTGCCCATAAGAACGCCAAGCTCCTTCGCCCTGTTGGATATCCTTGAGGCCAGGTCGCCTGCGTGCTCCTTCGTTGAGCGATCCCGCACGATCTCGATTCCGAGGAACAGACCACGGCCGCGCACATCACCGATTGCCGGATACTTCTCCTGAAGGTTCATCATGCCCTCAAGGAGATAAGCGCCCTGCTCTGAAGCATTCGCGAGCAGATTCTCCTGCTCAAGGGTTTCAAGGACCGCAAGACCCGCGGCACAGGATACGGGATTCCCGCCGAAGGTGTTAAAGTACTCCATGCCGTTTGCGAAGGCATCCGCGACTTCGCGGCGAACTGCGACCACCGCAAGAGGATGGCCATTGCCGATGGGTTTGCCCATCGTGACAATATCCGGAACGACGCCGTGTTCCTCGAATGCCCACATGGAACTTCCGACACGACCGAACCCGACCTGGACCTCGTCGGCGATCACGACGCCGCCTGCGCGACGAACATGTGCATAGATCTCCTTCAGGTATCCCGGAGGAAGAAAGATCTGACCGGCCACACTGGGGATTGTCTCGGCAATGAAAGCTGCCGGAGCGTGACCTTGCGACACGAGGTCAGAAATCATCCTCCCCGCCTCGTTGGCATAATACCGCCCGACATCTTCTGGCGCTCCTTCAATGGGAGAGCGATAGACTTCAGGTATCGGGAGCTCATGAGTGAGGGCAGGCCGCCCACCACCCCCTTTTCTCTTGTATTTGTAGGGGCTGATATCGATCAGGGCCTGTGTGTGGCCATGATAGGCCCAGTCCAGCACCAACATGTCCTTGCGGCCCGTGAAGGTTCGCGCCATGCGCAAGGCCAGATCATTGGCCTCACTGCCCGTACAGACGATAAAAAACGTGTCGAGCTCTTTCGGGAGCGTCTTGGTCAACCTCTCCGTATAGTCGATGATGGTGTCGTGCAGGTAACGCGTGTTGGTGTTGAGAAGCGCTGCCTGACGGGCGATTGCGCTCACCACGGTGGGATGGCAATGTCCGAGATGAGCCACGTTGTTATAGCAGTCGAGATAGGCGCGCCCTGAATCGTCGAAGAGCCAGACGCCTTCACCTCGTACCATCTTGAGGGGCGTATTGTAGGACATGCTGACATTGCGGCCCAGCCGCTCGCGCCGCTTCCCGACCAGTTCTTCTCTGGTGCGGCCGGTCCTCACGAAGGTTTCGGGTGCCAGGCCCGCAAAGTCGTAAGGACGGGGGTAGAGATCTTCCCAGACTGCGACGAACGCCTCTTCACCGACGCCGGGGATGATGCTGACATCGTCATAAGGCGTCGTGATCAGCTGCAGATGGACATGGGGTACCCAGCCGCCGTTTTCCGCATAATCCCCGAGTCGAGCCACGAAGCTACCGGCATCGAGCCGCTCTCCAATGTAGCGCTTTCGAATAGAGGCATGGTCGAGATGGCCCCAGAGAGTCCAAAAGCGCAAGCCGGGCTCCGGCTCGTGCTCAAGCAGGATGAGACCGCCATAATCCTGTGGCTCCGGGTTGATCGTGGCCGCGACGACTGTTGCCGGCAGCGGCGTGAACATTTCGGTTCCGGCCGGCGCAAAGATGTCGAGACCCAGATGCACATTGCGGCGCTTGCCTTCGGCAAGCACGGATTCAAAGAACGGCGCAGTATAGATGACGCGCCGCTCCCCCCAGGGCCCCAGGCCAAGAGTGAACTTGTGCCTTTGCACGAGTTCTGCATAAGCGCGGTCGGCGCCAGCATTGTCCTGGGCGGCGCTTGCAGCGGCCAAGGGCTCGTCAAGGCTGCCGAGATTCAAGACATGCTTTGCCTGGCGCGCTGGGTGGGGTTTCATGAAAGGCGCTAAATTCCGGCGATTGGTGGAGAGCCACTCCCGAACGCGACGAGCCCCGGGGACGGCCTCAAGCCCGCAAGCCTGGCGCAGGATACCTGTTGCGATGCGATGATCGATTACCGAGAGTTTTCGCAACAGATCCCATGCAGGTTTTTCACTGATAAAAAGGTATGGATCATCAGCTGCACCCGCACGACGGGCTGCCGACATGGTGACACTGATAGCGAGGCGGGCGATGATCAAATCCAGAATGACGGCGAATTCCGCATCCTGGAAAGGATATTGGGCATGGTAGCCGGCGACGATCCGTGCAGCTGCCTCGATCGGGTTGACCTCATCCAGCATCGCATAAGTGCAGGCGACGGCGATTTCAGCGACAATGGGGGAATGCACGGCATCGCCGAAGTCGATCAAGCCATTCACGCACCCGTCGGCAACAAGGACATTCCAATCGTTTGCGTCGTTATGAATCACTCCGCAGCGTAGGTGCTTCAGGGCCGGCGCGACACGAGCATCGTAAGCGTCGAGAGCTTTCTCTACCAGGCGACGCTGCTCGGAATCGGTGATGGCACGCAGACGCTCTCGAGAACATGGCGTCGTCCGGATCTCCCAATCGAAGGAACGGTGCGCTCCTGGATGACCAAAGCTGGCAAGTGCTCGATCCAGCTGCCCGAGAAGCCTCCCGAGGCTGTGCAGAATTTCCGGCGTCTTCACCTCCTCAGCGAGCGGCCGCCCTGGAAGA
Organism: Microvirga sp. HS2; assembly: GCF_055792805.1. NCBI lineage: Bacteria > Pseudomonadati > Pseudomonadota > Alphaproteobacteria > Hyphomicrobiales > Methylobacteriaceae > Microvirga > Microvirga sp. HS2. The sequence continues at coordinate 4,113 of NZ_JBVVAJ010000038.1, read as the reverse complement.
TAGGAGACAAGACGCAGAGCATGCCGTCCTGACACGCTGTTGATCAGGGCAAAATCCTGTCCATCGACCGTGGGCAGGATGCGCGGAACGGCCAAGCCTGGATCGCAACTCTCCAAATGGCGCAGGAGAGAGGTCTGAAACTCGATGGCTGAGAGAGGTTCCGCAGCGTTCATGATCTTGAACGTCAGCTTCTGCTGGTCTGCCGTTTCGACAAGGAAGTTCTGGTCCCGCTCGCTCGGCAGAGAGGTCAACTCACCTTCGATGCCAAAATGCGCCCGCAGATATCCGAGCGCCTCGGCGCTGGAGAAGGTGGGACGAGGGTTGTTGAGGATGGTCACGGCAGCATTCCGGGTTTGTGGTTTTCCCAGAATATGACACCGACGGAGTGGCGGCCGCACTAGTCAATATGGCGGTCAAACCGCCATTTCGGCGGCCTATTTTTTGCTTTAATTCCCTATATAGGCTTTTCATCCTTAAGCACAATCGCCGTCGTAACGTCTGAGATGTCTGGCATGAGAGCGATCTCGTCCCGGGCTGCATTAAGGCCCGACATGGCGGCCACTTCGATTTCGACCACAAGATCGAGGTCGCCGCTAACGGAAAAGCACCGGCGAACGGACGGTAGGGCCGTGATGCGGGAAACGGTCTCCCGCGCCGGCGTTCTCCTCAGCCGGATCATCAGCAGAGCATAAACAGCTTCGCCTCCCCGCTGGTCCGGCTGCACGTCCGCCTTATAGCCGAGAATAATACCCTCGGCCTCCATACGGGCGATCCGTTCGCGAACGGAACTACGCGCTAGCCCGACCTTGCCGGCGAGAGTCTTGAGTGGAAGCCGGGCGTTCTGCTGGAGAAGCCGCAATATCTGTTGGTTCTTGTCGTCCATGCAGTGCAAGCCTAGAACGGTTATGGCCTAAGAATTCAAATTGTCCGGGAGAGGTAAGGTAGAGCAGCCACATACCTTACCACAGGTGTAGAGAAGTCACGAAACAGGCTTGCGGCGCCTGTAACGAGCGGATCTCGGCGAATGCCGCGAGCTTGAATAGCGAAGCATCGTCAAATAAACGGGTTCTACCTGCCTCTCCACGTCTTTAGCCTGAAAAATGTCAGTAGCGCTCGGCATTCTGCTCGACACGCTTGCATCGCTCTTGAGAGTAAAGGATAGGATACCACCCACAGCGCTCAATGGCTTCCTTAAGAAGCGCTCGTACCTCCGCTTCCACCTGATCTGGTCCGGTGCTCGTCATTCAAGTCATACCCTGGCATGGTCCCCGTAAAAATCCGCTGCTCGCAGCGGCCTTCAGTTGAGTAGGGCTCCCCCTCGTTTTCCAGAGAATCGTTGCGGTTTTCGTCCAGAATGCTCCGATCCGAAACATCGTGATCCGAGAACAGCCGATTCTCGCACTCCGGAATGTCAGTCCACCCATGCGCGCATTTCAATGCACGACCTCCTGCCGATGGACTCAGAAGCGGGTCCCCACCACGTTGTTCAAGGCGAGAGCTTATTTTCAGCGCGCCAAAGAAACCGAATCATCGGCGCTCATGTGGGCATATCGTTGAGTTCGCCATCCTCGCATTCCAGAGATTCAGGCGCATCAACACGCTTGCTGGTCTCGGAGGTTGCCGGCATATAGGCCAAGCTGAATTACGAATGGGTTTGCGACAGTACCAAATGGAGTGGCCACGGATCCTCCGAAGAGTGCGGACTAGGTCTAGGCTTGATCGAGCCGTACCGTCGGGTGGGCAGGGAGCAGCGGCCCCAGCGCGCCTCGATCATCCACCTATCCCGCAACGACGCGATTCCGGCGGCGCGGAGCTGCTCGCCGGATCAAGGAATGAATAAGTGATGTCGTCTGTGGAACTGATTGGGTTCCTGCTGCTCACTGGCGTGGCAGCCTACCTGCAAACCCTGACGGGCTTCGCTTTCGGCCTCATCACCATGGGGGGCGTGGGCCTCAGCGGCCTGCTCTCCTTGCCTGATGCCGCCATGCTCGTGAGCATGCTTACCCTGGTCAATGCCTCCCAGATGCTCCTCAAGGGCTGGCGCGATGTCGCCTGGCGCCAGCTCGGGCTCATTATGGCTGCCGGCATTCCTATGCTCCTAATCGGCTATCTGCTTCTCGGCTGGCTCGCTGATACTCGTGCTGATGCCCTGCGCCTGGCCCTTGGCCTTGTGATCATCGCGTCCAGCCTGCAGCTTGCCCACAAGCCGGAGCCGCTGCCGCGCCAGTCGCGCGAGGTCTCCTTCCTGTTCTTCGGTGTCATTGCGGGGCTGATGAGCGGCCTGTTCTCGACCGCCGGCCCGCCGCTCGTCTACCACTTCTACCGCCAGCCCATGCCCTTGGTGAAGATCCGTGAGACGCTCGTGACGGTGTTCGCGCTTAATGCGCTCTGCCGCAATGGCATCGTGGTGGCTTCCGGCGATTTGCCATCAGACTTGGTGTGGTCGGGGCTGTTCGCCATTCCGGTCGTGATGAGTGCCACCTATGCAGCCCGGCGCTGGCCGCCGCCGCTGGCACCGCTGACGATGCGCCGGATCGTGTTTATCCTTTTGTTTCTCTCAGGCGTGTCGCTCGGCATGCCCGCCGTCCTACACATGATCGGAGGCCATTCGTGACAGCGCAAAGGGAGGGTGCGGAGCACGGCATCATCAGCCGTACAGAATTTGCTCAATATGGGATACTTTACCTATCGATTCGGCTCATCAGCAACGCTAGCCTCGATATCCCCCGTCGTGAAAGTCAGTCAGAAACTGGCGTCAGGTTCAGGCCTCTATCCCAATATGGTATCTCTCCGTAAACAGACCGGAAATAGTCTATAAACGCGCGCACCTTCTGCTCAAGATGTCGTCGGCTAGGATATACCGCCTGAACAGCCACGCGCCTCGATCCTGTGTATTCTGGAAGTATCTGTACAACGGATCCGCTCTTTAACTCTGGACCAATATCCCACGTTGATCTCAGAGCGATTCCGATGCCCGCAATGACCCCTTCCCTCACGACCTCACTAGAGTTCGTCCGCAGTCTCCCCTCGGCTCGAACAGTCTTAGGCCCATCGGGTCCTTCTAGTTGCCATTCCGCTGACGCGTGAGAGAGGAGCACATGGTTGGCTAAATCATCGATACACTTGGGGATTCCATGACGGGCCAAGTAAATCGGCGCTGCGCACAGAAGTCGGTAATTCGGTGCAAGGCGCCGAGCAACATGGCTTGAGTCCTCCAAGTCTGCGATGCGGATCGCGAGATCGAAACCGTCGCGAATGATATCGACGAATGTGTCGGAGAGTACCAGGTCGACGGTCAAAGCCGGATACAGTTCAAGAAAGCCCCTCAGGTGCGGAGCAATGTGCATCCGTCCGAATGATGTCGGGGCAGAAACCCGCAGCAGGCCGCGAACTGTGGCGCTTCCGTGAGCAACCCACATCTCCGCATTTTCGACACTCGCAAGGATGGACAGGACGCGGTCATAAAACCCTTGACCAATCTCCGTCAGTGCGAGCTGCCTCGTGGTTCTCTGTAGAAGCCTCGCTCCCAAACGCTCCTCAAGCCTGCGGATCCGCTTCGAGACGACAGCTGGCGATAAACCCAGATTTATCCCGGCCGCTGACATGCTCTTTGCAGCAACGACCTCTGCGAAAATTTCAAGGTCACGAAGATGATCCAAGGTCCGCACAGATGGCTCCTCCCCGCAGAAATATGTCCAGTGAGGAGCATGCTGCGAGGTGTGATGCAAGAGGGTATGCGAACTTACGGTCAAAGACCCCACGGAAGCAGGCGGGTTAGATTAATTTGCTCCGACCCGAAGGAAATGTGAGGATAAATCGAACTCTTGTTCAGACGTCTTCAGCTTGTCTAACGGGCTTCGTCTTGCAGCCTCCTCAAAATCTGGCTCGTAAAGCGCGAGCTGCCCTCCCCCTTGTGGGGAGGGAAACCCACGCGACACCTTTCCGAGCCAGCCTCTCACGTGAGGGGCTGGACTGCCTTATCGGCCTTGAACCCCGCTCTCGTGTGTGAGGTCTGCGGCGCCTTCGGCCTTTGCTTCCCGGCGGCGTTCGTGCAGGATCCATTCGGTATAGCCGTTGGGCTGCGCGGCGCCCTTGAAGACCAGGTCGCAGGCC